>JBGTNF010000271.1:0-7362 GCA_041743205.1 Thermomicrobiales bacterium
TCGCCGCCGCTACCCTGGCGGCGGATCCGGATCCGGATCTGGCGGGCGTGCCGCTGCCGGGGCACGCCGGGCAGTTCGAGACCGCCACGATGCTGGCGATGGACCCCCGGCGGGTGCGCGAGCCGCGGACGGAACGGGACCACGATCCGTTCCGGACCGAAATCGTGTCGGGTGCGCGGGTCGAGATCACGGACGCCTGGTCCACCTTCGATGGCTACACTGATTTCCCGCACCGGGCGACGGCGGCGCTCGGGCAGCGCCTGCTCGATCTCGCGATTCGCGACGTGGCGGCGGCACTCACGTCGTTCGCAGACATTGCCCTGCCGGGAGGAGGCGACGGGTGATCCACAAGATTCACGGCGAGTTGGTCTTTGACGAGTACGGCATGGTCACCAACCGGTTCGAGCGGGTGATGCCTCATCCGGTGGATCAGGTCTGGAAGCGCCTGGTCGATCGACGCCGCCTCCACGAGTGGCTGACCAGCGAGCCCGGCGGGTTCATGCGCCCACGTCCGGGGGGAGAGGTCTACCTGCCGACCGTGGGCGGGGCGATCATCCGCAGCGAAGTCATCGATTGCGAACCGGAGGAATACCTTTCGATCGGCTGGGAAACCGCGGACTGGCTGGGCGGGGCCGTGAGTTGGGAACTGACGGCGCAGGGCGACGAGACCGCCCTCGTCTTCGAGCACGCGGAGGAAGTCGTCGGGCAATCCCACAGCACTCGCTCGATGGCGAACTGGCACATGACGCTCGACCGGTTCGAGGCGTCGCTTGCCGGGCGGCCGGAAGCGTGGAACTGGGACGCCTGGCAGGAGTATTTCCTGCACTACGTCCGTGTGCTGCCTTACGCCGAACGACAGTAGGGCGTCGCCCGCAACAACGTTGGCGGTTGGCCGCCATCGGGAAGGACAAGTCGCCGTGGCAAGCGGGAACACACCGGAACAGACCCCGGCGGATGGGGCGGAAAAGGCGCTCTTCGACCAGTTGGCGGATGAGCTCTACACGGCGGTCATCTCCGACGTGCTCGACGCGCTCGGCTACCGCGAGCAGGCGATGACCGCCGACATCCGGCCGGTGTACGCTGGCGCCCGGCTGATTGGCCGGGCGCACACGGTGTTGTCGTCGGACATCTACCACCTGCCCACGGGCGATCCCTACGGCCTTGAGATTGCGGCGATCGACGCCACGCCGCCGAACGCGGTGGTGGTGGGGGCGACCAACCGGTCGACGCGGACCTGCCTGTGGGGTGAGCTGCTTTCCACGGCGACCCGGGCCCGGGGCGGGCGCGGGGCCGTGCTCGACGGCTACACGCGGGACGCCGCGATGATCGAGCGAATGAAGTTCCCGGTGTTCAGCACGGGGATGCGGCCGGTCGATTCGATGGGCCGGGGCACGGTCGTGAGCTACGGCGACCCGGTGATCTGCGGCGGGGTGCTGGTCCACGAGGGCGACATCGTGTTCGCCGATGTCGACGGGGTGGTGGTGATCCCGCGGGCGGTCGAGGTCGAGGCGATCCGGCTGGCGCGCGAGAAGGTCGCCGGCGAGCACGCGATGCGCGACTGGCTGGCCGAAGGCAAAACCCTGCGCGAGGCGTTCGACCACTTCGGCTTCCTGTAGGGCGGCAGGGTGGCGTCATTGACGCCACCTGAAATACGTACCGTTCCCCATTGAATCGGGGCGGACGCTCCCTATTGTGCTGGTATGGCCTGGGGCATAACCGGATGCATCCGCGATCGACGCCAGCAACCAGCATTCAGGGTCGACCATGAACAGCAAACCAGGGGGCCAGCGGCAATCGCTGGATGGGACGGTCAGCCGCCGGAGCGTGCTCAAGTGCATCGGGGTGGCGGCTGGACCCACATCGTGGGCGGCGGTGGTTCCCTGCTCTTCTACGATGCCGCCACCGGCCCCGGCCTCGCCGGCACGCTCGACCAGACCGGCTGGCGCGCGGTCGAGCGCTACACCGATTTCTCGACCGGTTGGAGGGTCGTCGTCGCCACGGCGGCGGGATCCGTGCTGATGATCGATCCGGACACCGGGCAGGGAGCCGGGGGCACGATCCGGGATGGCAACCTGGTCTACGCCAACGGGGTCAGCGTCGCCAATCCCGCGACCGGCGAAGCGGTGACGGTCGATTCTCGATTCCGGATCGCGAGCGTTTCGAAGACGATTACGGCGGCGGCGATCATGACGCTGGTCGAGGCGGGCCAGCTCAGCCTCGACGACACCTTCTTCGGCGCCGATGGCCTCCTTGGCGACCGGTACGTTCCCAACCCCTTCGCGCCCGCCGACGCCGACATCACGATCACCCACCTGCTCCAGCACACGGCGGGCGCGTGGTCGAACGCCGCTCCCGATCCGATGTTCGAGCGTCCCGAGATCGATGTCGAAGACCTGATCGACTGGGTGATCGACAACCGTTTGCTGGAGGACGAACCGGGCACGACCTTCGCCTACTCCAACTTCGGCTACTGCCTGCCGGGCCGCGTGATCGAGGAGGTCAGCGGGCAGCCCTACGCCGACTACGTGCAGGCGGCGGTGCTCGGTCCCTGCGGGATCACCAGTATGGAAATCGCCGGCAACACCCCCGGCCCAGCGGCGCCCGGGCGAGGTCGTGTACGACGGAGGCAGCACACCGGCGAACCTGGGCACGCCCTACGGGATCCCGTTGGCCCGGATGGACGCGCACGGCGGCTGGATCGGCACGCCGACCGACCTGTTGCGGTTCGCGGCCCGGGCCGATGGCTTCGCGACCGTACCCGATATCCTGCAAGGGGCGACGGTCACGACGATGGGGACGCCGTCGGCCGCGAACCCGGTCGACGGCAATCCGGGATACGGCATGGGCTGGTGGGTGAACGCCGTCAACAACTGGTGGCACGATGGCCTGCTGGCCGGCACGGAGGCGTTCCTGGTGCGCACCAACGACGGGATCTGCTGGGCGGCGCTGGCCAGCGGCAACGGCATCGACCTGGAAGCCACGGTCTGGGGCATGATCGACCGGATCGATGCCTGGCCGGAGGGAGAGTCGTTGCAGGCGAAACCCGCTAGGCTGTGGAGCGGCGAAGCGCTCCACAGCCTGGCGGGAGCCGGGCAGGTTGGCGAGTTTGCCGATGCCGGCGGCCTGGAAGGCGCCGGCGAGCATCAGCCGGGCCATGAGCGGCGCCATGTCCATATCCAGGAACGTCTGGCACAGGCGCCGGGTTCGACCGACCTGGCGGTTACTCGGGCAACGGTCCGAGAATGTCGAGGCCAAACCGCGCCGCGGTTGCCACAAGGATGTCCAGATCGGGAGGACCAGCGGCAGGCTCGGACGTGCTGAGCGCCTGGACGAACCCTTCGAATCCCGCCGGCGTCACGAGCAGGAGCGACCGGGCGGCCGTGTTGCCTTCGGTCCGGAAGCCATGTGGAACGTTTCGCGGAAGGAACGCGAACCCGCCCGGGCCAAGAACCCAGGTTTGGCCTTCACTGAAGAAGCGAAGCTCGCCCTCGAGCACGTAGAACATTTCGTCTTCTCGATGATGAACGTGATAGGGCGAGCCAAGACCAGGGGGTGTGATCTGCTCGATCAAACCGGCCTCCCCATCCGTCTGGGCCCCTCCGGCACGCTGCCATACCTGGTTGCCAAGGAACCACTGGACGGTCGAGTCGTGAAGGGTGGTGATAAAGGGGGAGGCCATCGTCACAAGGGGTGTTTCCATCGTGTTCCCGAGGTCCTTTCCATCCGTGTCATGGATCCATGACGTGAGTACGGCATGATGTCCGCGTCGATGGCTCCATCGAGCGGTGAAAGCCATCCGTGTACCCACCCTAGATGGAGGAGGAAGGTTCGCCTACGCGTACAACCACGCGTTCAGCGCGGTTGGCGGTACCTGATGCCCTCGATGGCCTGGCCCTGCACGGCTGGATGCAATCCAGCTACCAATCGGGATGGGTGAGCCCAAGGGCATTGGCGGCGTGGACGGCCGCGAGCCGGGAGGGGACGTCCAGTTTGGTGAGGATGTGGGCAACGTGGCCCTCGACCGTACGGACGCTAATGAAGAGCGCCTCGGCGATCTCCCGGTCTCGCAGGCCCGTTGCCAGGAGCCGGAGGACGTCCATTTCCCGCGTGCTCAGGTTGGTCGGCGGATGGTGCGGGGCACTCGCATCAACGTCTGGCGCAGGCAGCGCTTCAGCGGTGGACGCTTCGGCGGACATGGCGCGGCCTTCCGTCCTCGCCGCCGAGAATTGCTGGGGGCCGAGTCTGGTCTCCAGCATCGAGACGAGGCGCTGGTACTGGCTGGGAGGAGGCACGAGCAAAGGAATACCGAGCGTTTCGCCCAACGCCTCGGCCGCGCCCAGCAGCCGTGCCGCACCGTCCGGGTTGTTCCGTAGCAGCGCCAAACGGGCCGTCACCGCCAGCCATTCGGCAAGAATGTCCCGGTTTGCACCCAACCCCTGATCCCAGGCTTGCCTGCTTTCCACAAGGGCGAGGGCGGCGCCAGCAATGTCTCCGAGTTCGCAACGCACCAGGCCCAGGGCGTTGAGCAGCACGCTCAGGTTGAAGAATGGGCGGCCAGTACGTCGCGTACCGAGGGCGGTTTCGAGATGTGCAATCGCCGCCGTGGCGTTATCCTGGCCAAGACGCACGACGCCAAGGAAGTAATGAGCACCGCAGATCCCGGACTCATCGTCAAGTTGGCTCGACAGATCAAGGGCCTCCGTAAGCAGGGGCAGGGCCAGATCGTAGTGTCCCTGGTTTGTTTCGATTCCACCGAGGGCGTACACCGCCTGCGCCGTGGCCAGGTCATCGCCAAGCTCGCGCGCGAGGGCCTGGGCCGATTGATGGTGTTCGCGGGCCAGGGCATACCGCCCCTGCCGCCCGAGCTTGCGGCCCATGGAGGCGTGAGCCTTGAGCCGGATATCCAGCGCTGTTTCACCGCCGATCGCCAGGCCGCGCTCGAACCACTCAACCGCTTCACTGTAGAAGCCGCGCACCTCCCAAACGGAATGAATGGCCACCGCCAGCCGCAGCATGCCGGATGCATCGCCCGAGTGTTCGAGCCAGGCCAGGGCCGCCCGTACATTGTTTTGCTCGGCCTCGGCCGGAAGCAGCATCCAGAGCTCGTTCGGGGTGTGGCGCCATCCACCCCCCGGTGAACGCTCGATGAATGCGAGGCACCACGCCGCGTGACGGTCGCGCACGTTCGCGTCGTCGTCGCACGCGGCCAGGTCTTCCAGCGCGTAGGCACGAATCGTTTCGAGCATCTCGAATCGGGGGTCCCTGCCAGGCAGATCAATGCGTCGCAGGAGGCTTTTGTCGATGAGCGAGGCAATAATTTCCGCCACGGCATCGGCCTGAACGGCTGCCCGACCACCGGCGTTGGCGGTCACGGCTTCCGCGGCCATCATGGTGAATCCGCCCGCAAAGACGGAAAGGCGCCGGAACACGACCCGCTCCTCCTCGCTCAGGAGGTCGAAACTCCAGGCGATGGAATTTCGCATGGTCCAGTTGCGAGATGGCGAATCACGCATTCCGCCCGTGAGCACGGTCAGGCGTTGGTCGAGCCGGTCGCGCAACGCTGGCAGCGGCAGGAAATTGATGCGGGCGGCGGCAAGCTCGATGGCCAGGGGCAGGCCATCCAGGCGTCGGCAAATGTCCACAACCAGGGGCGTGGTGACCGCGTCCAGGGTGAACGATGGCAGGATCGCGCTTGCCCTGGCCGCGAACAACCTCACCGCGGATGCCTGCCGATCTCCATCCTGGCCTGCGCCGATGATGTCTTCAGGCAGGTCGAGCGGTGGAACAGGAAGCGCGTACTCGCCCCTGACGCGGAGCAGGGTGCGGGTGGTCACCAACAAGGTGAGGTGCGGACACAGCAGCAGCATCTCGGACAGGTCGGTTACGGCGTCGATGACGTGCTCGAAGTTATCGAGCACGAGCAATATCCGTCGCTCGCGGAGGAATGCCAGCAGGGCGTCCCGTTGCGAGCGACGCCCGGGTTCCATGTACCCCATCGCCAGCAGCATGGCGCCGGGAATGTGTTCCGGATCCGAAAGATGGGCCAGGGGAACGAACCAGGCATCATCGGGAAAGTCGTTGCGCAGTTCGGCGGCGACGTTGAGGGCGAGATGCGTTTTGCCCACTCCCCCAGGACCGGTAAAGGTGACGAGGCGAACCTCGGGCCGGCGCAGGAGCGCACAGGCGGTCTCCGTTTCGCGCTCCCGGCCGATCAGCGGCGTGAAAGGCCGAGGAAGCTCTGGAAACGGTCGCGGCGGCGTCCTGACCAGTTGTTCCCCCACCGCTGCCGCGATCGTGACCCGTTGCGTTCGCCAGGCATCGAGCGCCTGGCGCTCGATGCCAAATGCCCCATGCCGTTTGATGGCCGGGAGATCACCGCTGGCAATGGCTCGCCGGACCGTGCGCTCGTTCATGCCGATCAGGGCCGCCGCCTCACGGGCGGTGAGCAAGGCCGGGGCGCCAGCCTGGACTTGTCTGCTGTCCGGTGTCCGGTTGGTCATGTCCTGCCCCGTGTGATGCGGATACGAGTCCACTCCATGGCGCCAACGAAGCGACGAGTTTTCGTGTTCTGAAATGGGTCATGTTGCCCCGAAACGGGCGCGGTCAGCCACCACGCAATCGTCTCGCCACAGATTGCACAGGCACGCTCGAGACCGTCGGCGCGGGCGGCCATGGCCGTTGGTGGCGCACTGCCCAAGCGGGCCTCCTGGGTCCCGTACGTGCCGGGTGGAGGGCACGGGACTGGCGAAGACCCGGGCCAAAGCGGACAGCCGACCGAGTCCGCACTGAGCGCGCCGAAGGCCATTTTGCACGTGCCCGATCACGTACTTCCACGCTTCATCTGCGCTGGTGGTCCCACCTACAGTC
Source organism: Thermomicrobiales bacterium (assembly GCA_041743205.1). Classification (GTDB taxonomy): domain Bacteria; phylum Chloroflexota; class Chloroflexia; order Thermomicrobiales; family UBA6265; genus JACCYX01. Next base: position 6,868 of record JBGTNF010000271.1, read on the forward strand.
TAAACGGGACCGAAGAAGGCGTCGAGAACTTTGGGTTCAGGGAGCGTTGTGTGCCGGTTCTCCTGATTCGTCACAAGGTAACGCATTTTGAAACCTGGAGGCAGGCGTTCCTGGAAGACGGGAGCATCCGTGAAGCCAACGGCGCACGAGGTAGTCGTTTCTTCCGCAGCGATGTCGATCCCAGCGAGGTCTGGATCTTGCTCGAATGGGACGATCTGTATCGGGCTCGGCTCTTCGTCAAATCCGATGACCTGATCGAGGCGATCGTGAGAGGGGGGGTGACCGACCATCCGGACTTTTGGTTCCTGGAAGACAGCGGCCGCCCCTGACGACAGGGGCCGCACGATCATCAATGAGGAGTGACCCCTTGGACGCTACACGATTCGATTCCGTGACGAAACTGTTCGCCGGCCGCCGCCTCTCCCGTCGCAAGGCGGTCACCGGGGCGAGCGCCGGCCTCGCCGCCAGCGCCCTGGCCGTTGGGCTTTCCCGGAC
>JBGTNF010000272.1:0-6320 GCA_041743205.1 Thermomicrobiales bacterium
CGAAGAAGGCATCGACGAGGTCTGGGCCCGTCACATCCGCCTCGGGAAGGCGTTCCGGGCCGGGCTCGGCGATCTGGGCATCGAGGTGCTGGCCGAGCCGGGCTACGAATCGAGCTCGGTGACGGCGTTCCACACGCCGAATGGCATCTCATCCACTGAATTGCAAACCCGGCTCACCGATGCGACCGGCATCGTCATCGCGACCGGACAAGGCACCCTCGCCAAGACCGTCAACCGGGTCGGGCACATGGGCTGGAGTGCACAACCGGAACTCGACGCGACCCTGGAGGCGATTGGCGCCGCGATGCGGTAGGGGCCGACTGCCTGTCGTACTGGCCGGTCTCGTGCCGGCCACTTCGACCGGCCCATACGAATCCAGCGTCGCTTGTCAGGCCTCCGGCGTGCCTCCCGGCAGCAAGCCGGACCCGGAATCGTCCCAAACGTCGATCGTCCACTGCCCGCCTTCCATCATGAAGGTTAGGTAGGCGGGCTGGCCGTCGATCACGGTCCGAGCCCCGGCGCGTCCGTCCGGGAAGATCTCGATCTCCTCAACGGTCGTGGTGACTCGCGGCAAACTGCCAACGATATGGTCCGCTGCGACCATGTCCTGAATGGTGTCGCTTTCCCGGACCGCCTGGTCACTGTAGAACGCATAGATTTTCGTGTAGTCCCCGGTGGCTTGGCAGTCCGTGTAAGACTGGAGCAGCGCGACTAACCCGTCGGTGGTGGCTGGATCGCTCACACCGCCAGTGACGCCGCGAAGCGATCGGTCCAGTAGATTGGTCGAAGGCGACGGCGTCGACACGATGTCAGCAACCATGTCGCTGGTGAGTGGCGCGATGTCGCAATTGTCGGGGTCGCCAACCAGGCTGGAGGTTTCGGAACCAACGGTCGCGGGTGTTGCCAACGGAGTTGCCTCCGGCTCCTGATCTGGAGACACCGAGAAGACGATGCCGGTCGACGGCCCGTTGGTCCCGCCGGTGACGCTCCAGCCGGCGCCCGGCTCCGCGATCAGGTACCCGCCTGGTTCGATAGGAATGCCTTCGCCGAGTGGCGCGTCGATTGGCTCCTCGCCACGGGCCGGGATCACTGTAGCGATCCCGCCCAGACGGCTGACTTCGATCTCGCCCGAGGTCGACGTAATCAGCACCAATCCCGGTTCCCCGTCGCCAAACGCTCCGCCATCGTTCTCGCCGTTGTACTCGTGAACCTGGAGCATGGAGGTGACATCGCCCGGCGCAAGTGATTTCGTTTCCCGAACCAGCCACTCCACGGATACCCGGTCCAGCGTTTCCTCGGCATATGCTCTGTAGAGGTCGTCGGCGTCGACCTTGGAAACGACGGTCTGCACCAGCTCGACCGGCTCAGCGCCTCCATTCCTGAAGGTCAGGACTACGCCAGGGTTCTGGGCAATGGTTCCTCCGGCATCGACCGGGGCGCCGTTGCCGGTGGTCTCATTCAAGATCACCACCTGACCGGAGGCGATGTGGTAGACCACGCCAGCCTCGGTCGGCAGGCTGTAGGAGCCGCCAGGCTGGACGATCAGTCGACGGACTTCGAGGTGAGTCTCGCCTGATTCGGGAACCGTCCATTTTCCCCAGAACGGCGCAACGGATTCGAGATTCTGGTTAAGTGTCGGATTGTCCGCCGCCGGCATGGTCAACAAACCCATCACCTGGGTGTTTTCAGGACCCGGCACACGCAGATCGGTGGCCCAGACGCTATTGGCTCCGAGGGCGACGGTCTCGCCCGGCTGGATAGAGCGCGGCGGAGGACCATCTTCCGCATCTGGCGACCACAAGGTGAGCGGACCCTCCTTCAGCGTGATCGAGCGCAGCGTGGCGCCCGGTGAGCCGAATCTGGAAACGTCGATCGGCATGTCCGGCGCGAGCGTTGCTTGGCTTACCTCAACGCGGTATTGATGCGCCGTGGTGTCGTCAAGGATGACCGAACTCACCAGGATCGGCGGCGGCGTCGGAGTTGAACCACTCTCCACATTCGTTTGGGCCGAAGGGTCAGCCGGTGGCCAGGGACCTATGGTCAACGGAAAAGGTCCATTCACCTGGGTGGGCGCCAGAACCAGGAGCTGGGCAGGTGCGGAGCTGATGTTCCGGACGTACTCCGGACCCGGAAGACTCCCAACCGATTCACCTTCCGCAACAGTCGTCTCGTCTCCGTTCAAGGTGAAAAGTACGGATCCTGTCGTAACCAGGAAGCCGATGTCGGGCGCCGTGCCTCCAGCGAACGGCGGCAGTGCCATCATGGCCGTATTTCCCGGAAGCGTAGCCGTCCAAAGACCAACGCCGACTTTTCCGCTTTCGTGCTCATGGGGTCGAACCTCGATCGACATCAGGCCGCCGCCGCCAATATCATCGGCCGGCGGCTGGTCCTCCCTGTCTCCGAGCGCGGCGAACTGCGACGGGATGCGTCCGCCGAAGTCATCGCGAAGGGCCGCGGCAAGCACCAGCGCTGACGCAATTGCGACGATCAGCGCAAATGTGGCGAACCGGTCGATCGTCCGGAGCGGTGGCAGGGGGCCGGTTCGTCTGCCAAACGGTCGCCGGGTGGCAATTCGATTCGATGGGCTGATCTGACGACCTGCCGGGTTGGCCATCTGGACATCCTTTCCAAACGTCATTCGTTCGATCCGGTCCTGGAACCTGGCTATCTCGACATCTGACGCAGGCGGCGACGGCACGAGCGCTTCGAGTCGAGCGATCAGCGCGAGCGATTCGGCATCCTTTTGGGTGGCTGGGAGCACCGGCCCATCGAGACGACGGTCCCACAGGGCGTTGAGCCGATCCGCCTCAGCGCTTGTGGCGAGATCAATGCGCATCGGCGAGGTCCTTCCCTTTGGGCGTTGAGGTTTCCGCGTTGGCGATGGGTGGTCCCAGCACGGTTCGGAGGCGCTTCATCGCCCGGAACTGAAGCATCTTGACGGCGCTTTCGCTGCGGCTGATGACCCCCGCGATTTCGGCGCCTTTAAGACCGGCAAGCCGGAGCTCCACAACTCGCCGCTGATCGTCGTTGAGGTGATGCAGCGCCAGGCGGAGGTCGCGAAAGTCGTCGTCACGTATGGCGGCCAGTTCCGGAGAACTCGACGGATCGGGCACGTTGGCGAGCTCCGTGTCGGTCAACGGCCTGGTTCGGCCAGGTCCCCGCTGGCGCCGGTAATGGCTGACGACGGCGTGGTGGGCAATCGTGAAAAGCCAGGCCCGAAACGTCGACCGGTCGTCTGGCGGGAACGCGCCGTAGGCGTTGGCGAACACCTGCGCGGCGACGTCTTCCGCATCCTGAGGGTTGCCAATGCGCATCCGGCAGTACGACAGGATCGGTCCGGCGTACCGCCGGTACAGGACGACGAACGCGTCGACTGAGACGGGGTGGGCGATCAGGACATCGTCGCCGAGGTCATCGAGCGATCCCGGGACGTTGGCTCCGGTTTGGCTGCACGGGTCCGTGAAGCCATTCTTCGAATTGCCCCGCCTGCCCGGCCGCGTTAGCCATCGATTCGACATTCGAACCCCATCCCGCAGTTTCGTCGAGGCGAACCGCCACCGCCCCTGGATCTGGAAGACGCGGACGGGGTGTAAAGGTAACGCGAGCATCCATGCAACAACCCGGATCGTGGCTCGCTGGTCCTCATCGCTGCCGGTTTGGCTCCAGGCGGCCAACTCAGTTCACCGGCGGCGCCCGTGTTGCGGCGCTTCCACGCCTCGCTTATACTTATGGGAAACCTCCACCATGAGACAGCCGAAAAAGGCATGATCTCGATGGGACGGGGGTTGCTGTGTGTCTTTTTATTAAGGTAGGTCTATGGACGGTACGGACGTTCGTGAGCAAAGCAACGGTGGCGATGTGGCTACGCAGGTAGCATCTGCGGAGGAACAGGAGCTGGCCGACGGTCTTTCGCTCATGGAGCAATTCCTCAGCGATCCAACTCATGACTACAAAACCCTGAAATACGGGGATGTCATGGAGGGGATCATCATGCACCTCGATCGGGACGAACTCCTCGTGGACATCGGGTCCAAGGCGGAGGGCATCGTACCGGCCAAGGAGTATTCGAGTCTTTCCACTGAGGAGAAGGACAAGCTGGAAATCGGCGACACCATCCTCGTTTTCGTGGTTCAGCCCGAAAACCCGGAAGGTCACCCGGTGGTCAGCATCGATCGCGCTCGCCAGGAGAAGAGCTGGCGCAAACTGCAGGAGATTCACGAGCGCAACGAAGTCATCGAGGCCGAGGTCACCAACTACAACAAGGGTGGTTTGCTGGTCAATCTCGATGGCGTCCGCGGCTTCGTACCGGCTTCGCAGGTAAGCGAGATCCGCGGCGGCGATGAATCCAGCAAGCAGGCCGACATGGCCCGCCTGATCGGGTCCTCGCTTCCGCTCAAGGTCATCGAAATCAACCGCCATCGTAACCGGCTCATCCTCTCCGAGCGCCAGGCGATCCAGGAACGCCGCGACGTGATGAAGGAGAAGCTGATCGAGGAACTGAAGGAAGGCGAAGTCCGCAAGGGCCGCGTTTCTTCGATCTGCGACTTCGGCGCCTTCGTCGACATCGGAGGGGCGGACGGTCTCGTCCATCTTTCCGAGCTTTCGTGGAGCCGGGTGCGCCACCCAAGCGAGTTGCTGAAGATCGGCGAGGAGGTCGATGTCTATGTGCTGGGCATCAATGCCCAGGAAAAGAAGATCGCCCTTTCGATCAAGCGGACCCAGGCCGAGCCCTGGAGCCGGGTCGCCAATTCGTACGAAGTGGGCAAACTGGTGCGCGGTACCGTGACCCAGCTCGCGAACTTCGGCGCCTTCGCCCGGATCGAGGATGGCATCGAGGGCCTGATCCATGTGTCCGAGCTGGCCGACGAACGGATCCAGCATCCGAAGCAGGTCGTCAGCGAAGGGCAGGATCTCCTGCTCCGTATCATCCGGATCGATCCGCAACGACGGCGGATGGGGCTCAGCCTCCGCCGTGCGCTGGACACCCCTGACGATGAACTCCTGAGCGTGTTCGACGAGGGCATCCTCGAAGAGCGCGACGTCCTGGTCCAGAAGATCAAGGATGCGCTGGAAGCGGAGGGCCTGACCGGTCAGTTCGCCGAGCCGCGCTCCGATGACGCCGACGGGGCTTCCACATCCGCGTCCGAGAGCGTCCGCGAACCGGCCCAGCCGACCGTGGTCGACCAGGTTGCCGCCTTCGAAGAGCGCCGGCAACGCGCTGAAGAAGCCGCGTCCGGCGGTCGCCAGGCCCGCCAAACGGCAGCCCGCGGTCCTCGTACGTCGGATACGCCAACCTTTGAGGGCGAAGGTATGTCCGCCATGGAGATGGCCTTCGCCCTGGCCGGAACATCGGAAGACTTGTTGGTTGACGAAGCTCCAGCGCCTGCCGAGGCGGCCAGGCCGAAGCGAGAGCGCAAGGCCAAGCCTGTCGAAGACGTGGTATCGGCTGAAGTCGAAACGGTTGCCGATGAAGAGCTGGTGACTGCCCAGGCAGAGGTCGCCGAATCGTCCGAGGTTTCCGCGACGGCCGACGTGAGCGAAACCCCGGAACCCGCCGCCGAACCGGTGGTCGATGAGCCGGCGGTCGAGCCGGAAGCTGACGAACCAGCCGCCGAGCCGGCGGCCGAAGAACCGGCGGTCGAGCCCAGCGTCGAGTCGACCGACGGGGTCCCTGTGGAAGAGCCGGGGTCCACCGAGGAAGAGCCGGAATCCACCACGGACTAGGTGTACTTTGGTCACGACGCCCGGATCGGTAAATGTGACGGGCCAGGAACGCAACAGCCGCCGGGAGATTTCCTCCCGGCGGCTGTTGTCGGTTATGCGGCACGTCGTGCATAGTAGCTTTGGGGAGTAGCACAACTGGGCCTCCCGTCGCACAATGGTCGAAGGACGTCCAGGCGCCCCCGAAGCGTCGTATAACGGATGTACCACCAGTTCGATGGGACCCGTCGCCGAGCCGGCGACGGGGTTTTCATCAAGAATGGGAGAGCCCGGATGGCGGAGAAGTTCGACAAGTTTACCGATCGAGCTCGCAGAGTCCTGACGCTCGCCCAGGAAGAGGCCCAGCGGTTCAACCACAACTACATCGGCACTGAACACTTGCTGTTGGGACTCGTGCGCGAAGGCGAAGGCGTTGCGGCAAAAGTGCTGAGCAACATGGGAGTGCAACTCCCTCGCGTCCGCTCGGCGGTCGAATTCATCATTGGCCGCGGCGAAACGATGGTCATGGGCGAGATCGGGCTGACGCCTCGCGCCAAGAAGGTCATCGAACTCGCGGTGGATGAGGCCCGGCGGCTCAATCATCACTACATTGGAACCGA
>JBGTNF010000273.1:0-8207 GCA_041743205.1 Thermomicrobiales bacterium
GCGGTGACAGGCGGACCGCCGCCGGAACCTCTTCATCCGAATCCGGTCGAATCCGCGAGGATTCCTACCGGGGAAGATCCGGGCGGCCACACGAATCGACAAAGTGTCCCAGCCAAGACGTTGTTCTCGGTCGATTCTGGGCCGTCCCTACAAGCTGCGGGACATTGCGCGTCTATCCGGACTCGGTATCAGGCGTCCTTGGTCAGCACCAGCGAGACCCAGTCGTCCATCTGGCGGCGCGTGACGATGGAGGCGCCCTGGGCTTCGAATGCGACGGCGACCTCCGCCTCGCGGCTCTCGATGATGCCCGCCAGCACGAGTTGACCGCCCGGCCGGGTCGCTCGGACGAGCGCCTCGGCCAGGTCGATCAGGATCCGGGCGATGATGTTGGCGAGGACGACATCGTATTCGCCCTGGTACGGTTCACTGGGCCCGGCGCTGCCCAGCTCCACGCCAACCGACGCCGAAACACCATTCCGTTCGGCGTTCTCGCGGGTGGCGCGGACGGCAACCGTTTCGACGTCCACGCAGTCGGCATGGACGGCGCCAAGCTTGAGCGCGGCAATGGCGAGGATGCCGGACCCCGTGCCAACATCGAACACACGGTCGCCTGATTTGACCACCTGCTCGACGCCAAGCACCGACATCTTGGTGGAGGGGTGCAGGCCGGTGCCGAACGCCATCCCCGGGTCAAGTTCGACCACGACCTCGTCGCCCACCGGCTCATGGTCCTGCCAGGGCGGACGGATCACGACGCGTTCGCCGATGCGGTGAACCTGGAAATGTTCCTTCCAGGCGTTGGCCCAGTCTTCTTCTTTCAACGTTGAAACGCGCAGTTCGCCAACGCTGCGGATTCGCCCGTAATGCCAAAGCGCCTGGCGAATTTCCTCGATCACGGCTGGATCGAAATCCGAATCCGCGACGTAGGTGCGCACGGTGAACTGTTTGGTCATGTCGACTTCAAGGTTGTCGCCGTCGCCATCCTGCACGTAGGGCTCGTCGATCGCCACGCCCTCGTTGAACCCGTGGCGGGCGAAGAGTTCGGTGACCGGTTCGACCGCCTCGGAATCGACGTCGACGGCGAGCTCGAACCATTCGCGTTCGGGATGATGGGTGGCGGCGTTGACCGATTCGCTGGTGACGGGCTGGTCACTCACACGCGCACCTTCGTCGAGTCGGCGACGTTGAACTGGTTGGGCGTGCCGCCGATGGAGGCGGAGCGACCGATCACCGAGTGTTCCAGCACGACGCCGTGGACGAAGGCGTCGGCTTCGATCACGCAATCGCGCACGACGGCATCCTTGATGATGGCGCCCGGGCCGACACTGGCGTAGGGGCCAATAATCGCGTTCTCGACCGTAGCCGTGGTGTCAACGTACGAAGGCGGGATGATGACCGAGCGGGCGCGCTGGGCAGGAGCCGGCGGGTTGAGCGTCAGCAGGTACTGGTTGGTGTGCAGGAGCGCGTCCACATTGCCGCAATCCTCGAAGACATCGATGTTGCTGGTCGTGAACCTTGCACCGTTGTCGATCATGACCTGAATCGCGTCGGCGATGAAGTACTCGCCTTTCGTCTTCAACCCGCGCCGCATCTGCTCGTCGATCGCGGTGTAGAGCGCCTGGACATCCTTGAAGTAGTAGATCCCAACGGTAGCCTGGTTGGAGATGGGCTCGGACGGCTTCTCAATGAGTTTGGTGATGTAGCCGTTCTCCACCAGCGTCACGCCAAGGGAGGAAGGATCATCCACGATCTTGGTGAAGATCACGCCGTCGGCGTCCGTTGCGGCGAGGGACGAGAAATCGGCTTCGAAGAGGGCGTCCGGGAAGAGGATCAAGGCATCGTCATGACACACGTCGCGGGTACGGACGATGGCGTCGGTCTGGCCCAGCATCTCCAGTTGCTCGACGAAGGCCAGCTCGATCTCAGGGTACGTAGCACGGGCCCACTGCTCCAGTTGATCGCCCAGGTACCCGGTGATGAACACCAGTTTCTCCGGCTCGACCGGGAGAATGCGATCCATGACGTGCTCGAACATGGCCTTACCGGCTACGCTGACCAGTGGTTTGGGTTTGCTCCATGTTTGGGGCCGCAACCGGCTGCCCAGCCCGGCGACCGGGAAAATGACGTCCATCTAGGGAATCCTCCTGAGTGTCTGGTTCGAGTCCGGATAGTCGGCGGCGACAACGGGGACCCGAATCGTCAATGGTTCTTCTTCGCCTGCCATATCTGCGGCGATCCAGCGGGGCAAGATTTCTCGACTGCGCTCGAAATGACGTGATTAGGCGACACGGTAGCCAACGGCGCCGGCGAGCCTCCGCCATTCAGGTTAGGCGTCCGGCGCAAGGTACGGCCTGAGCTTGGCAGCAGTTGCCTCAGGCATCGATTCAACGTTTGCCTGCGTCGCCAGCCGGAACTGATCGCGCCTGAAGCCGGGCGTCATCGTGGTTCCAAGCAGGGCGAATCCCTGGTTGCCGCCAGGCGCCAGTCGCGTCCCCTGCCACATGCCGCCCGGGACCAACGATTGCACCTGTCCACCAGTCCGCAAATCGCCACCGAGCCGTCGTTCTTCGAACGCGCCCCGCGGGGAGCATACAGCCATTCGGCATTCATCACCCATGTAGAAATGGAAGAGTTCGTCCGTCTCCAGCATGTGCAAACCGGACCAGGAATCAGGGGTGACGAGGTAGAGGATGGCGGTGTGGGACGACGCCCCTGTTGCGGCTTCACCGGCGCCGGGAACAGATACCGTTTGCCGGAAATACCCGCCCTCGCCGGGCAGCGGGACGAGTTCCAGCAACTCGATCACGTCCGTTGCGGAGAGCTTGCCTGGCGCCACGAACGTCCCCTGCCTGCGTCGACAACGAAAAAGAGCGCCCTAAGGCGCTCCTGGCTGGTACCCCCAGCGGGATTCGAACCCGCGATCTTCACCTTGAAAGGGTGACGTCCTAGGCCGCTAGACCATGGGGGCAGCGCACGGGAAGATACGCGTTGCCGGGCCCCTTTGTCAACTGTTTTTCGGACGCCAGCGCACGATCAGGCGCCTGCCAGGACGATGAGAAGGCCGGCCAGCACGCCTGCGATCGGCCCGATCAGGACCATGCCGACCGCCACTGGCCGGGCTCGCCAGGCCTCGCTCACCATCGCAGCCCAGCGCGGCGTTTCGGAGGACAGCAGGACCAGCCCACAGGCGCAGGGCGCCGTGACGGCCAGAACGCCCGCCAGGCCCGCGTTCTCGAAATCGAGCGGGGGCATGGTCGAACTGATCACGCTGACGAGTTGCAGGGCGAGGTTCAAGGGAATCAGCGCCGCCACCGCAACCACCGGCGCGATCCAGGGCGCCGTCAGCACGATGAGGGCCAGCGCGAAGCAGAGCGGAAACGCGAGCCACATCAGCGGAGCTAGGAGCGCGTTGGCGAGCACGCTCGTCAGCGACCAGGTCCCGAAGGCCATGATGCTGATCGGCAGGGTGGCGACCTGGGCCAACGCCACGCCTTCCAGCAAGCCGCGGAGCATCCCCTTCCGGCCGGCTCCCGGTTGCTGGGGAAGCCGCATCACGATCGCGCCGGTGGCGACGACCGAGAGCCAGAAACCGACCATCCGGACCGTATCCGGGTTCCACAGCACCATCGCGCCGGAGGTCAACCACAGGAGCGTGAGGAGATCCGGGCGGCGGCCGCTGCGGCTGGCCAGCAGGATCAATGACGCCATGATCGCGGCCCGCAAGGCGGGTGGTTCGAGCCCGACGAGCACGGCGTAGAGCCAGATGGACACGATGATCACCACTTGAATGACGGCCAGGCGCCGATTCCGGCCGGCGGGGATCACCAGGTTCCAGATCGCCAGGATCATGGCGACGTTCGAGCCGCTGACCGCCGTGATGTGCGTGGTCCCGGTCCGTTGGAACGCATCCTGAGCCGCGTCGCTGAGTTGGGAATCGTCGCCGGTGACGATTCCCACGGTCAGCGCACCCGCATCTCCCGGCAGCGCCTCCCGCATCTGGTCGCCAATGCGGTGGCGCAGGTCGACCAGACGATGGACCGCGGTCAACCCGTTGTCGCGGTCCGTTACCCGCCAGATCCGCGCCACGGCCACGGCGCCGCGGGAGCGGACATAGGAGGCGTAGCCCGGGTCGATCACATCCAGCGAATCGACCGACCAATCTACCTCGAGGCGATCGCCGATGGCGGCGAGCTCGCCCTCTGGCAGGGTGGCAAGCACCACCAGGTTGTCGCTGGTCTGGCTCATGTCCTCGAAGACGAGTTCGCGCACCGCGACCAGTACGGTGTCGCCGGCGGCGGACGAGCGCGGCAGCGACTCGACACGCACTTGAGCTCCAGTCGACGCCGCGAGATCGTCTGGAACTGCCGGTTCCGTGGTCATGGCCGCTCGCGCCGCGCCGAGCGCGGCGAACGCCACCACCAGCATGAGAAAGGAAACGTTAACCTGTCCCCGGATCACCTGGGCGATGACTACCAGCGCCGCCATCACGATCAACGCCGGCCATCCAAGGAGTGCGCCGAAAACGATGGCCGCGCCGAGCGCCAAGCCCCACGGCTCAAGCACCGAGCGTCACCAGTGGACGAAGCTCTTCGGACATTTCCGCCGAAATGCCTTCGATTTCGTCGAGTTCCTCGATAGAGGTGAACGGTCCGTTGACTTCACGGTACGCGATGATGCGCTCGGCGATGACCGGTCCGACGCCGGGTAGCTGGTCGAGTTCGCTGACGCCGGCGTTGTTGATATCGATCAGGGCGCCGGCTGGATCGGATGGCGGGGCCGTTGCATCGGCGCCGGTGGGCGTGGCGGCAGCGGAAGACGTCCTGGCTGGAATATCGATCCGTTCCCCATCGCCGATCCGGGCGGCGAGGTTGAGATTGGTCGTGTCCGCATCTGGCAGGAGGCCGCCGGATGCATCGACAGCTTGGTGCAGGCGCGAACCAGCCGGCAGGTGGACGATCCCGGGCGTGGCGACCGCGCCTTCGACCTCGACCACGATTTCGCCGGCCTGCCCAGATTCGATCGTGACGGCGCCCGGCATCATCCAGTCGAGCCACAGGAAGATGGCGACCGCCACCAATCCACCCGCCAGTGCACTCCACAGGGCGACCCGAATCGACAACCCAATCGTCATCGTGGAAACACCAGCCTTGGGGCGAGGTTCCAGCGCACGCACGTCCTCCGGCACGGTCTCTTTGAACCAAACTTCATCAAGTGCGGCGTTAAGCTCAGGATACGCGACTGCGGATCGTCCTGCGCAGCTTCTGGAAAATGAATCGCCGGATGTTTCGTGGAACGGTGGAAGCAAGCCGACCGGCTGTGCAAAATGCTCAAGCGACCGTGTAGAGAAGACCACTCAATGTTTCGAATCGAGGCGAGAAATGGCGCGATATCGGGGTTTCGTGACGAATTGCCCCGTTTTGGGGTAGGATTGCTTGTCTCATTTAGGGATCTACCGAAGGCAGCATTGTCTTTCGGCCTATCCAGGAACGGAGGGGTTCTCGGATGTCTCACCACACGATTGATCAGCTGGTCGACCAGCTGAAGGGCGGACAAATCAGCCGGCGCGGATTCGTACGACGCGCCACGGCGCTCGGCATTTCCGCATCGGCGGCTGGCATGTTGGCCAAGGGCGTAGTCGCCCAGGATGCGTCTCCAGCGGCTTCGACGTCAGCGTCTCCGGTTGCGACCACCTCGATCACGCGCGAAGAATTCGACGCGGCGCTGCAGGAAGAGTTCCAGTTCACCGAGCCGGAGAGCATGGGTGGCCAGATCATCCACGCCCAGACGTCCGATATCAGCACGCTGAACACGACGATTTCCAGCGATCTCTACTCGAGCTGGATCACCGGCTTCATCTTCGATGGCCTGGTCGGCGGCAGCCCAATCGACGGCACCGACACCCCGGGTCTTGCGGACTATTGGGAAATTGGGGAAGACGGCGTCACCTACACCTTCTACCTGAACCAGAACGCCGCCTTCCACGACGGCACGCCGCTGACCTCGGCCGATGTCGAGTTCACCTTCCAGTCAGTGCTGGCCGAGGACAGCCTCAGCGTGCGCCGCAGCACCGTGGCCGCCACCCTGGCGGAATTGATCGTTGTCGACGAGCACACCGTGCAGCTGATCGCGATCCAGCCGTCGGCCACGTTCGTTTCCGACGCCGCCGGCCAGTTCGGGATTTTGCCGAAGCACATCTGGGAAAGCGTCCCGTTCGCCGAGTTCGGCGCCGATCCGGGCGCAACCGGCCAGGACCCGACCCGCGTCATCGGTTCCGGCCCGATGAAGTTCGTCGAGTGGGTTCCGGGCGACCACGTGACCCTGGCGAAGAACGCCGAGTACTGGGACACCGCCAACGTGCCCTACGTGGATGAGTACATCTACCGCGTGATCGTCGATCCGAACGCCAACGTCCAGTCGCTGGTGACGGGCGAATCGGACATCGCCGACGTGCCGTTCACCCAGGCCGCGGCCCTTGCGGCCTCGAACCCGGAACTGACGATCGCCAACTTCGACACATTGGCGATGAACTATTACCACGTCAACCAGGACGAGACGAAGGAAACGCTGTTCCTCGATCCGCTCGTTCGCCAGGCGCTGCACTACGCGCTCGACCGCGAGTTGATCGCCGAAACCGTCTACCAAGGATACGCGATCCAGGCTAATGGCACCCAACCGGTCCTGTCCCAGGCCTACGCCCCGGACCGCACCAACACCGTCTACAACTACGATCCCGACATGTCCCGTTCGCTCCTCGAACAGGCTGGCTGGGTCGACAGCGACGGCGACGGCGTCGTCGAGAAAGACGGCGTGAAGTTCAGCTTCGAGTTCATCTACTCGGAGGGCGTCGCCACCTACGTCCAGCAGATTCCGTACATGCAGCAAGCGTGGCGCGAGGTCGGCATCGAGGCGATTCCGTCGGCGATCCCGTTCCCGACGCTGCTCGATCAAACCGACAACGGCACCTACCAGATGACCGTTCAGGGCTTCAACTGGTCACCGGACGGGGCACAGATCGCGATGTACGGCTGTGAGTTCACTCCACCATCCGGCTTCAACTCGATGCGGTACTGCAACGAGGAATTCGATCGACTTGAGACGGCGGCCATCGGAGAGCTCGATCCGGCGGCGCGCATCGACCTCATCATTGAGGCATCGAACATCGCCAACGATGAAGTCGCCACCGGCATCATCGTCTTCCGTCAGTCGATCGTCGGCTCCTCGCCGCGCCTCAACAACTTCACCCCGAACGGCTACAGCACCGTCTGGTCGATCGGCAAAACCTGGGTCGCCGCCGAGTAGCGTTCTTAAAACGCGGGCCGCCAGGCAGCAACGGATTCGCAGCACCGGTTTGCACGTGCAAACCGGTGCTGCGAGCGTTCAGCCCGTTTAATCGCCGCCTCACTTTCCAATCATGTATTCTGTCAACAACGCGTAACATTTCCTCAGCTTTCTGCACGCTACACCGAGCCATCACGCCAGCAGGGGCGATCGGAAGGGTCTCTCTTATGTCACGATATATCGTCCGGCGATTACTGGGCATGATTCCCCTGATCCTGGGGATTTCGTTCATGATTTACGCCCTCATCAACCTGGTTCCGGGCAGCCCCACCGATAACGTGCAGCGCAGCCCGCAAATGCGGCCAGAAGATTTCGAGCGGATCCGGGTCAATCTCGGTCTCGACGATCCGTGGTATTTCCGGTACTTCACCTGGCTGGGCAATGCGTTTCAAGGCGATTTCGGCAACAGCTTTACAAACTATGCGTCAGTTGACTTCCTGATCCGGTCGGCGATTCCCAACACGCTGATCCTGAGCGTCACCTCCTTGGTCCTGGCGCTGATCATTTCCGTCCCGCTCGGGGTAATCTGCGCGGTCAAGCGCAACTCACCCCTCGATCGCGTGGTGACCGTGCTGGCCACCGCGTTCAGTTCGATTCCGACCGTGTGGCTGGGCCTGATGATGATCATCCTGTTCGCGGTCAAGTTCCAGCAATGGGGGCTGCCGTCATTGCCGACGGGTGGGGTACGCGGTTTGCGCGAAGATCCGAACATTCTGGACCGTATCGAACACCTGATCCTCCCGGCCAGCGCCCTCGCGCTGCTGAGCCTGGCCGACTGGACGCGCTACATCAGGTCCCAGATGCTGGAAGTCGTCCGTCAGGATTACGTCCGCACCGCCCAGGCCAAGGGACTGCGGAACAACGCCGTG
>JBGTNF010000274.1:0-4167 GCA_041743205.1 Thermomicrobiales bacterium
CAACAACTGGAACGGCCAGAACCTGCAGCGTTACGTGAATCCTGATTACGACGCCTTGTACGAACAAGTCGAGACGGAAACCGATCCGGAAGCGTCGGCCCAGCTCTTCATTGCCATGAACGACCTCCTCATTGCCGAACAGGTCGTGATACCCCTGGTCCAGCGGGCGGCCGAGAAACTGGCTGTTGGCGCCAGGTTGCGCCAGGAGAATATCGACGGTGGGTCGTTCGAGACCGTCTACTGGAATATCGCGAACTGGACGACCAACGACGGGTAAACGCCTAGATGCGGGCGAAGGAGGCAACGTGCTCGACCTGGCGATCACCGGCGGGACCGTGGTTACGATGGATGGCGACCGGCGCGTGCTGCGCGGCGGAGCGGTGGGTGTTCGCGCCGGCGCGATCGTCGCGGTCGAAACCGATCCCCTGGCGCTCGAAGAGGCGCGGGAAACCATCGATGCCAGCGGCTCGATCGTGTTGCCGGGGATCGTCGACACCCACGGCCATGCCGGGCACAGCCTGACCCGTGGCCTGGGCGAAGGACTCGACGAGGGCGGCTGGTCCGACATCGTCGAAACCATCTACTTCCACGCCTCGGACATCCTGTTCTGGGAGGCCGAAAGCCGTCTCGCGGCGCTCGAACGGCTCCAGTTCGGCGTGACCACCTCGGTGTCGATGACCGGCTCGTCACCGCGTATCGACGATGCCCGTTACACGATGGCCGCCAGCACCGGTTACCGCGAGCTTGGCTTGCGGCACATTACGGCCGCGGGTCCTCCCGGCGGCCGACCCTGGCCCCAGCGCTACACCGAGCGCCGGGACGATGGCACGACGCGGGAGCACGCGATCGACCTCGACCGGGCACTGGCGGTGACCGAGGAGGCGATCCAGGCGTTCCGCGATCTCGAAGGCGACCTGGTGCGGTTCTACGTAGGTCCATCGGCGATCTGCCCGACCATCGATCCGGACGACGACCACTCCCGCCGACAGGTGCGGGGCGTGCGCAAGCTGGTCGAGCGCTACAACGCGGGGTTGCACACCCACGCTTACCGTGGCCAGATCGCGGCGGCAATCGCGATCGATCCGGAGATCCTGGGACCACACGCCTGCCTCGCCCACTGCGCCGGGATCGGAATGGATGAAGTCGCGATCCTGGCCCGAACCGGCGCCTCGGCCAGCAGCGGCCCGCTGACCCACGCTTTCGCCCTGAACCGTTTCCCGGTGATCGAAGCGCTCGACGCCGGGGTCAATGTCGTCTTCTCGACCGACGGCTCGGCCCCGGACCGCTCGTTCGACCTCATCGACCAGGCGCGCATCGGTGTCCAGCTCCAACGCGCCCACTTCGCCGACACCAGCCTGCTGCCAGCCGGCAAGACGCTTGGGATGATCACGAACGACGCCGCCCGGGCCCTGAACATGGAACGCGAGATCGGCAGCCTGGAGCCCGGCAAGCGGGCCGACGTGATCCTGATCGACGCCCGGCAGGCGCACCTCGCGCCGGAAATCCTGGCGCCCTTGCGGGTGATCGGCCACGCCAGCGGGCACGACGTGACGACCGTCGTCGTCGACGGCCGGGTGCTGATGCGGGACCGCGTCGTTTCCGGCATTGATCAGGACGCGATCCTCGACGGCGCGCACGACGCCCTGATGGCCACCTGGGAACGGGCCGGGTTCAGCGACATCAACGCCCAGCACCCGGACACCTGGCGCGGTGTGCGCTACGGGGCGTGACTTAAACGTTATTCCGAAACGAGCCGCAGGCGAGTGGAGGCAGCGGAGCGATATCTCCTCGCCTGCGCCTCCCGACGGAATGACGTTCAAGGCGCCTCGGGTCATTGCGCCGGGCGCGGATCATGCTGGCTGGACCGGCCAATACCTCATCTCGACCCCGTGCTCGACCTCGCCGGACACTACGAACCCCAGGCGTTCGTACATCCGTCGGGCCGACGTGTTCGAGTTGAAGACGTGGAGCGTCAGCGGTTTCCCCTCCCGATCGCTGCGGGCGATGAGCGCTTCGACCACGGCAGTCCCGATGCCCCGTCCCTGGAACTCCGGCAGGATCTCGATCTGACTGAGCGCGAGCGCGTCAACCGATTGCTCGACCTGGAGCACGCCGACGCGCTGGCCCTCGACCACGATCGCGGCGTGCGTCCTGGACCGAAGCTGGTCGAGGACCAGCGCCGACTGTGTTGCGTTGTCCCACCCGAAGAGGGCGTCGATCGACGGCTTGATCGTGGCCCGGTACACCGCCAGGCGAAAGGCGCCATCGGCTTCGGTCAGCGGTTCCAGGGTGAACCTGGTCATCGAATGCCCTCCATCGCCGCGTGATCCCGATCGCAAGCACGTCACCCGAGCGTAGTCGAGGGGTCTCCTCGCATCAGCGAGCCTGGCCGCACGTCATGCCGAGCGGACCCTGAGCGCCAGCGAAGGGGGAGTCGATCCAGCAGGGCGGCATCTCCTCGCCGCAGCGAGCCCGGCCACGCAAAAGATTCCTCGCAGCCCGCAGGGGCAGCTCGGAATGACAATGGGGAAGCGCTCGACATGACGTGGAATCATCTGTGCCGGCTACGGGTACCGCTCCAGATGCTCGGCTTTCAGGCGCTGGTACTCCGGATCCTCGCGGGCGCGCACGTAGACATGGTAGAAGATCGCCGCCGCTTCGGCCTTGACCGGGTCGACATCGCGCGGCAGGACCTCAGAGCGGTCGGGGGACCACTTGCGGCCGCTCTTGTGGTTGGCGTAGCGGCGCGCGCGCGTAAACCCCATCTGGAGGAACTTGCGGGCCATGTCCATGCCCACGAAGTCGCCCGCCGTCCGGTACCCTTCGAACAGGGCGTAAAGCCGGTCGGCCGATTCGCGGGCGATCTCCGGGGTGCGGAACCGCCAGTGCGGCAGCAACTCCGACTTGTAGGGCTCGACCATGAGCACGCCCTGCTCGCCCTTGCCGATCCGGTAGAGATCGGGCCGCTCGCGAAAGTCGGTCGCCGCGAAGTCGAGGTCGTAGTCGAACGCCGGCTGGCGCTTCGGCTTCGCGGTTTTCTCAGGCATCGGCGCCGTCCCTCCCATCCGTCCATTCGTCCACTTCGTGCAGGGAAGTACACCACATGCGCATCGGCTATCCGTGCTCCAACCTGACCCTTCGCGAAACCGCCTCGCGCACCTTCCGCCTCGCCTCGTACTCCGAGGAACGCCTGGTCGAGGTCGTCGACGCCAACCTGGCCGCGCTCCAGACGTACTTGCAGTGGAACGCCGAGCACGGCATCGGCTTCTTCCGGATCTCGTCGGGCACGATCCCGTTCGCCTCGCACCCGGTGATGGAATTCGACTGGCAGTCTCACTACGCCGGCCGGTTCGCGGAGATCGGCCGCTTCATCGCCGACCATGACGTGCGGATCAACGTCCACCCCGGCCAGTACACCCTGCTCAACGCGGTCGACGAGGCAGTGGTCGCGCGCAGCGTCGCCGAGCTCGCCTACCACGCCGCCTTGCTCGATGCGTTGGGCCTCGACCATACCCACAAAATCCAGATCCACACCGGGGGCGTCTACGGCGACAAGCCGGCCGCTTCGGCCCGGTTCGTGGAGGTGTTCGGGCGGCTGCTGGAGCCGATCCGGCGGCGGCTGGCGATCGAGAACGACGAGCGCCAGTACAACCTGGCCGACAACCTCGCGATCCACGCCGAAACCGGCGTACCGCTGATCTTCGATGTCTTTCACCACGGCATCTACAACGCGGGCGAGACGCTGGCGGAAGCGCTCGACGCCGTGATCCCGACCTGGGCCGGCCACGGCCCGGCGATGATCGACTACAGCTCGCAGAATCCGGAGAAGCAGGCCGGGGCGCACAGCGTCTCGATCGACCTCGACGATTTTGGCCCGGTGCTGGACGAGCTCCTGGGCCGTAATGTCGACCTGATGCTGGAGATCAAGGACAAGGAGCACAGCGTGCTCGCGGCGATGGATCTGATTCGGCGGCGCGAAACGGCGATGGTTGGGGCGTCCGAGGCGTTGTAGGGGAGGGCTAGCGAGCATCTGTACCAAGTAATTGATCGTAAGGATGCATCATGACGTCAGGCCTTGCCCGCATAGCGTGGCGCCTGAATGCGGCACAGGCCCTTCGGCGGTGGGGTACGGGGCAGATTGGTCGGCACGTCCAGCCGTTTGCGCCG
>JBGTNF010000275.1:0-11063 GCA_041743205.1 Thermomicrobiales bacterium
GGCGCAAACGGCTGGACGTGCCGACCAATCTGCCCCGTACCCCACCGCCGAAGGGCCTGTGCCGCATTCAGGCGCCACGCTATGCGGGCAAGGCCTGACGTCATGATGCATCCTTACGATCAATTACTTGGTACAGATGCCCTGTGTGGCCTCCCGCTTCACGGACCGGCACGCGGGAGGCCACACAGGGCCTCCCCTACGAATCTGTGCCCTTGCGTGTGCAATCAACGGATCGCGGCTCGCAGGAACGCAGCCACCTCGCCCAGGTCGATCCGTTGCTGGGACATCGAGTCGCGGTCGCGGACCGTCACCGCCCCGTCCTCCAGGCTGTCGAAATCGACCGTGACGCAGAACGGCGTGCCAATCTCGTCCTGTCTTCGATAACGTTTGCCGATGTTGGCCGTTTCGTCGTAATCGAGCATGACGCCCAGATCGTCCTGGAGATCGTCGAAGAGCCTGTGCGCGACCTCCGTCAACTCCGGCTTCTTCGCCAGCGGCAGGATCGCCGCCTTGTACGGCGCGATCCGGGGCGCCAGCCGCAACACGACTCGCGTATCGGCCTTGCCGTTGACGTCGACCGTGCTCTCCTCGTCGTAGGCGTCGATCAACACCGTCAGGAACGACCGCTCGACCCCGAAGGTCGGCTCGATCACGTGCGGCAGGTACCGCGAGTTCGCCGCCTGATCGAAGTACGTCAGGTCCACCCCACTGGATGCCTGGTGGGACCGCAGGTCGAAATCGGTGCGGTTGGCGAGACCGTAGAGTTCCTTCCAGCCCATCGAGCCGGGGAACTCGTACTCGAAATCCACGGTGCGGTCAGAGTAATGCGAAAGCTCGGCCTGGTCGTGCTCCCGCACGCGCACATGCTGCTCATCGAGCCCGAGCAGCCGCACCCAGCCCCACATAGCCTCCAGCCATCCGTCGAACGCGGCTTCGCCCTCGCCGGGCTTGACGAAGTATTCGATCTCCATCTGTTCGAACTCGAGCACCCGGAAGACGAAGTTGCCGGGTGTGATCTCGTTGCGGAAGGCCTTGCCGATCTGGCCGACGCCGAACGGCAACTTGACCCGTGACGACGCCACGATGTTCTTGTACTGGACGAAGATGCCCTGGGCCGTCTCCGGCCGCAGGTAGACCTTGGTCCCGGTTTCGGACACCGGACCGATGGTGGTGCTGAACATCATGTTGAACTGGCGGGCGTCGGTCAGCGTCCGGTTGCCGCAGTGCGGGCAGGCGAGGTTGGCCTCCTGCAGGATCGCCGACATCTCGTCCGGCGATTTGGTGGCGGCGTCGGCGATGCCAAGCTTCTCTTCGAGCAGGTGGTCGGCGCGGAACCGTGACTTGCAGGTTTTGCAATCGACCAGCGGGTCGTTGAAGTTGACGACGTGACCGGACGCTTCCCAGACTTTCGGGTTCATCAGGATCCCGGCGTCGAGCCCCACCATATCCGGCCGTTTCTGGACGAAGGTTTTCCACCACAGCTGCTTGATGTTCTGCTTGAGCTCTACCCCGAGCGGCCCGTAGTCCCAGGTGTTGGCGAGCCCGCCGTAAATGTCCGAGCCGGGGTACACGAAGCCGCGCCGCTTGGCGAGGGCGACGATCTTTTCCATGGATGACGCGCGCGTGGTTTGGGTCATGGGGCAGTGTCCTGTCAATGTCGTGGATGCCGAGGGCCGGCACGAGACCGGCCAGTACGAAGCGAGGTCTTGCACGAACTCGTACGGGAGGTCTTGTGCCCTCCCCCGGGGTCGCGGTGGCCGGCACAAGACCGGCCAGTACGAACCCGAAAATTCGTAGGGGAGGGCCTGTGTGCCCTCTCGGGGTGCGGGTGGGAGGCGGTCAGGCCTCCTCCGTACCATCGCCGTCGAGTTTTGCCGGGGCGCTGTTCCTGGCGGTCTCGGCCGAGCCGTTCTGCCCGGCCAGCTGGCGATAAATCTGGGTCGTCGAGATGCTGACGTGGCCGAGTTGCTTCTGGATGTCGGAAAGTTCGGCGCCCTGGCCCAGGGCGTGCGCGGCGAACGAGTGACGCAGCGTGTGCGGCGTGATGTCGTCGATCCCGGCGCGCTGCGCGTACGACTTGAGGATCAGCCAGAACCCCTGACGCGTGAGCCGGCCGCCCCGGTGGTTGACGAACAGCGAGCGGGTGTCGTCGGTCGTGAGCATCCCGCGGGCTCGTTCGAGATAATCGGTCACCGCGGCGACGGCGGCCGGGTTGATCGGCACCACGCGGGACCGGCCGGCCTTGCCCTGGCACTCCACGGTGGCCCGGACCAAGTCGAGGTGGTCGAGATCGAGCGACACGAGCTCACTGACCCGCATCCCGGTGGCGTAGAGCATGGAGAGCATCGCCCGGTCCCGGATACTTTCCGGCCGGTCGGGCGTCGATTCAGCCGGTTGGAGCAGCAGGTGGGCGACTTCCTCGCGGGTAATGGCCCGCGGCATGTACTTGTCGACCCTGGGCGAGCTGAGCTTCGTGCCCACTTCCTGACCCACGACCTCGTTCCGGCGCAGGAATCCGCTGAACGATTTGAGCGCCGCCGTTTTGCGGGCAACGGTCGAGGCGGCGTAATCCCTCGAGCGCAGGTGCAGCAGGTAGGCGCCAAGGTGATCGTCCGTCAGTTCCGCCCACGATGCGGTGGCGGGGATTTGGTCCGCTTCCGGAGGCGCCGCGAGATACGCGATGAATTGCTGGAGATCGTTTCGATAGGCTGCGATGGTGTTGTGGGAAAACTGACGTTCAGCCTGAAGCGAACTCAGGAACGCATCGACCTGTTCCTCCATGGTACGGAAGATCCTTTCAACCCCTGGGCGGCAAGTGCGCGCCGGACCCAACGAACTGCGAACATCGTACGCGGCCTAAGCGGCCAGCGTCGTCAACACCTGTGCGAGCGGCTCGTACGGGAGTCCGAACGCTTCGGCGACGCCCGCGTAGGTCACCTGGCCGGCGATGACGTTGACGCCCTTCGCCAGCGCCGGATCGTGCGTCACCGCGCCAACCAGGCCTCTCCCGGCCAGCGCCAGCCCGTACGGCAGCGTCACGTTCGACAGCGCCAGGGTGCTCGTTCGCGACACCGCGCCGGGCATGTTGGTGACGCAGTAGTGGAGCGCGCCGTTGAAGTCGAAAACCGGATCGCTGTGCGAGGTTGGTTTCGATGTCTCGAAGCAGCCACCCTGGTCGATCGCGACATCGACCAGCACCGACCCGGTTCGCATCGTGTCGACCATCGCCCGGGTCACCAGTTTCGGTGCACGCTTGCCGGGAATCAGGACGCTGCCGATCACCAGGTCGGCGCGGCGGACGGCTTCGGCCACGTTGTGGCTGTTGGACGCCAGCGTGTGGATCCGGCCGTGCAGCACGTGATCGAGGTAGCGCAGGCGCTCCACGTTCATGTCAAGGATGGTGACGTTGGCGCCCATGCCCAGCGCGATCTGGGCCGCGTTGGCCCCGACGATGCCGCCGCCGACGATCACGACATCGGCGGCCGGCACACCCGGCACCCCACCCAGCAGCACGCCGCGCCCGCCGTGGGTATGTTCGAGATAGTGGGCGCCGACCTGGACCGACATCCGGCCCGCCACCTCGCTCATTGGCTGGAGCAGCGGCAGGAGACCGTTCGGGAGCTGGACGGTTTCGTAGGCGACCGCCTGGACCCGACGCTCGATCAGGGCGCGGGTCAGCGGCTCGTCGGCGGCCAGGTGAAGGTACGTGAACAGGATCTGGCCGGCCCGCAGCAGCGGGTACTCGGCGGCGACCGGCTCCTTGACCTTGACGATCAGTCCGGCCCGCTCGAACACCTCGTCGTGCGCGCAGACGATCTCCCCGCCGGCCGCCACGTACTCGGCGTCGGCGAACCCGCTGCCAAGGCCGGCGCCGATTTCGACGATGACCTGGTGGCCCTGCGCCACGTATTCCCGGACCCCGGCCGGGGTTGTCGACACCCGGTTCTCCCGGTCCTTGACTTCCCGTGGCACCCCAACGATCACGCCGATCCTCCCCGACCCCGTCTTGCTTCGATGACGACCAATGAGTTGACGTGTACGTTCACATCGCCCACGTCGATTGGCGTTCGCAGTCTAGCATGAATTCCCGATGGTTATGTAGCGCTGATGCCGCGTAGTAGAATGACCAGGTCGGCGAGTCAACGTCCTTTTCCATCCCGGCGCCGAAGCCTTCCGATCCTCGAATGGAGCGCATCTTCCGTGTTGAACATTTCGAGCGGCCTCGCCCTGGGGCTCTTGATCATCCCGATCCTGGCTTTCCTGATCATTATTCACGAACTTGGTCATTTCTTCGCCGCCCGCAGCGTCGGCGTCAAGGTCGAGGAGTTCGGGATCGGTATCCCCCCGCGGGCGAAGGGCTGGCGGCGCAACGGCGTACTCTGGTCGATCAACTGGATCCCGTTCGGTGGCTTCGTGCGGGTCAAGGGCGAAGACGGCGCGGACATGAGCGAGGGCTCGATGAACCGCAAGAGCCCGGCCCAGCGGGCGTTCTTCCTCGTCGCCGGGTCGGCCATGAATTTCGTGGCTGCGATCGTCCTCTCGATCGTGATCGTCGCCTTTCAGGGCACCCCCGATTCCACCAGCAACATCTACATCGCCTCCGTCGCTGCCGGGTCCCCAGCCGAGGGCGCCGGTTGGCAACCGGGCGACACGATCCACGCGGTCGAGGGTGAAGTCATCACCACTTCGGGCCAGCTTCAGGCTGCGATCGGCGACCGCGCTGGTGAACAGGTCGGCATCACCGTGCGTCGGGGTGACGAGTTCATCGAAACCTCGGTGGTGCCCCGGGAGAACCCTCCCGCCAACGAAGGCGCCACCGGAATCGAGATGATGCAGGGATCGCCGTCGATCCTCAAGATCACCGAAGTCACGGCCGGTTCGGCCGCCGCCGAGGCCGGTTGGCTCAGTGGCGACGAGATCGTGGCGATCGACGGCATGCCGCTCGAAGCGGAAGCCCAGGCTCGCAACCTCTTCGCCGCCAATGTCGGCGAGGAAATCACTGTCGCCGTCGAGCGCGACGGGGAACGGATCGACACGCTCGTCACCGTTCCCCGTCAGCCGGTGTCCCTGACCCAGGTGCTGACGGATACTCCGGCCTCGGAGGCCAGGCTCTACGCCGGGGACATCGTCAACAGCATTGATGGGAAACCGGTCACGGACGCCCGGTCGTTCCTCGATCTCCTGACCGCCGCCGCCGGCACGACCGTGCCGATCGAAGTCGAGCGCGAAGGGCGTCTGCTGACCCTCGACCTACCGGTGCCGGCGGACGAAACCGGGCAGAGCCCGCTCGATGCAATCGGCGCCAACGCCCGCGTCGCGTCGCCGTACGAGGCGCTCGGGACTGATGGCATCATCGGCCGTGTCTACAACGAGGTTTCGGCCGGACGCATCGTCCCCGAAGGCTGGACCCAGTTCTGGGACATTACGTCGACCACCTTCGCCGGGTTGCAGACGATGGTCACCGAAGGCGTCGACCCCGACACGCTTGTTGGCCCGGTCGGGATGGGGCAAATGACGTCGGAATTATTGACCCAGAGCGCCACGCCAATCTGGGTGACGCTCGCGATCATCACGGTGGTCATTTCAGTGTCGCTCGGCGTGCTCAACCTCTTGCCGCTGCCGGCGCTCGATGGTGGGCGGCTGCTCTTCGTGCTGATTGAGGTGCTGCGCGGCGGGCGCCGGATTTCCCCGGAGAAGGAAGGGCTGGTCCACCTGGCCGGGATGGTCGTGCTGCTGGGCCTGATGTTCTTCATCGCGTTTGGCGACGTCTCGCGGCTGCTCGACGGCCGCTCGGTCTTCCCGTAGGGCAGCAGCGCCTCATCTGACCCTTTTGATCATCGGTGACGAAACGCCCTCGTCAGTCCTTGTGGTAACGTTCCGCCACTTCGTCTGGATCAAAGGGCGCGGCGGGATTTCGTCGCATCGTTGGGGGTTCCGTGAAGATTTCGCGGGCGCGGCCCTTCCAGATTACGCACGGGAGGAAACGTGACGCACGAATCATCCAGGAACCGGTTTGGGCGAGGGTCTCGCACGGCATCGATCGTGGTGGCGCTGGGTATGCTTGCGCTCGGAGGCGCCGGGATTGCGGCGCAGGATGCCACGCCGGCCGGTCCGGCGGACACGGGTGTGCAGGTCAGCCTGCTCGACGTGGACGGCAACGAGGCCGGGAGCGCGATCTTCACGGAAGCCGACGGCCTGGTCACGATCGACCTCACGGTCGAGGGGCTGGAGCCAGGCGACCACGGCATCCACATCCATGAAACTGGCGCCTGCGATCCGGCTGGCGACATGCCGTTCGCCTCGGCGGGCGACCACTTCAATCCAACCGACGCCGCCCACGGACCGGGCCCGGATCCAGCCTCGGCCAGTACGCCGGTGGCCGCGCCGGAAGCGCACGCCGGTGATCTGAGCAACATCACCATCGCGGACGATGGCACGGCCACGGTGTCGTTGACGACCGATCGCGTCACCTTGGCGAGCGGCGAAGATAACTCCCTGGCGGACGGCGACGGCAGCGCGCTCGTGATTCACGCCGATCCCGACGACCTGGCGACCGATCCATCGGGAAACAGCGGCGGCCGGCTCGTGTGTGGCGTGATTTTCGCCGCCACGGAAGGTACGCCGGAAGCCTCCGGGGAAGAAGGCGCCGCGGCGACGAGCGTGACGGAGCCGGTCGAGGCGCTCGACTCGCTCGTGTTCGCACCATCGACGGTCACCGTCTCGCCTGGCGACACGATCCAGTCGATCAACACCGGCGCCCTGGAGCATGATTTCGTCGTGGACGAGTTGGGCATTTCGGTCGATCTGCCGAGCGGCCAACTGGTGGATATCCAGATTCCCGAGGACGCCGCACCCGGCGAGTACGAGTTCTACTGCTCGATACCGGGCCACGCCCCCGCCGGCATGGTCGGAACGCTAATCGTCGAGTAGGTACGGCCCAAACTGATTTGGGCCTGTTGCCGGTTGCTGAGCAAACGGCCGTATTCACGAAAGGAACAGCTCGTGGTTCAGAAGTCCGACCAGGGACAGCGCCTCAACCTCTCCCGCCGTCAGCTCGTGCGGCGGCTCGCGGCGGCGGGTTTCTCCGCCCCTGTCATCGCGTCGATCCTCAGCCGTGAGGGCCTTGCCCAGGAAGCCACGCCGGAGGCGACTCCCGTGCTGGCGGCCGAACCGGGTTCGGACCTGCGCGAAGCGTTCGGCCTCGACGAGCGGCTCATCCAGTACGACCCATTCAACTACGGCACGCCGCTCGACGCCGTTGAGGGCTTCGTCGTTCCAAATAACCTCTTCTTCGTCCGGAACAACGGCCCGGTACCGGAGATCGACCCGGCACAGTGGCGGCTCCAGGTGACCGGCCTGGTCGACGAGCCGCTGGAACTGACACTCGATGATCTCAAGGGCATGGAGAACCGGACCTATACGGCGTTCCTGGAGTGTTCCGGCGACAGCCGGGGTTTCTTCGAGCCGAACGCCTCCGGAACCCAGTGGGGCAACACCGCGATCGGCAATGCCGAATGGGTCGGCACGCCGCTGGCCCCGATCCTCGAAATGGCCGGTCTCCAGGAAGGCGCCGTCGAAATCGTCTCCCAGGGCGGTGATTTTCCGGAAATGCAGCGCGGTCTACCCTTGAGCGATGCGCTTGGCCCCAACACGATGCTCGTCTGGAGCATGAACGGCGAGGATCTGCCGGTCGTCCACGGGGGCCCAGTGCGCCTCTTCGTGCCCGGCTGGGGCGGCATCGCCTCGACCAAGTGGCTGGTCGGGATCGACGTGATCGACCACGTCTTCGGCGGTCCCCTCAACACCGACAGCTACACGATCGTCGATGCGTTCGAGCGACGGATTCGCCCGGTGCGGGAGATGCCGGTGAAGGCGGTTATCGCCACGCCCACCAGCGGCTCGGAACTCGATGCCGGGCAGCAGTCCCTGAGCGGCTACGCCTGGTCAGGGTTCGGCGGGATCACGATGGTAGAAGTGAGCACCGACAGCGGTGTGAACTGGACCGAGGCGGAGATCGTCGAAGAGGCGGGGCCGCTCTCGTGGGTCCG
Organism: Thermomicrobiales bacterium; assembly: GCA_041743205.1. Lineage (GTDB taxonomy): Bacteria > Chloroflexota > Chloroflexia > Thermomicrobiales > UBA6265 > JACCYX01. Next base: position 8,049 of record JBGTNF010000275.1, read on the forward strand.
GTTCGAGACGACCTGGGACGCCCAACCGGGACAGGTGAGCCTCTACGCCCGTGCCACCGACGAGTTGCAGATGACCCAACCTTCAACGGTCCCGTGGAACGCCCGCGGCTACTACTACAACGCGGTCTTTGAGGTGCCTGTGACGGTCCAGTAGGCGCCGGTCCTTGCCTTCGCGGCCATCGCAATCTGTGCCAGCACGCCTGGCGGGCGGAACTCGATTCGTTGAGTGCCGCCCGCCAGTTGCCACTTCCGGCCCAGTGACGCCATAGGCTTTTGTACGGTTGCGGAGCTCGTCTCCGCCCGCCCGCCCAAGTGGCCAGACGTTTCCACGGGCGGACCAAGCTCCGCAACCGTATTAATCCGATCGCTCTACGCGGTACCCAGGCTTCTGGCGCTACCCATTTGACCTGTGAAATTCGGCACAATCGGGCATGGCGTCGTACCATAGAGTCAGCAATCGGTCTCTTTCCGGACCGCCCCACGCCACCTCGAGCGCGGTCCACACAAAGGACGCAGCCACCCATGTCCCTCGTAGCCCCTCGACGCAAAACCCGCGTGCTCAACGTCGGCGACGTAGCGCTCGGCGGCGAGTATCCGATCCGTGTCCAGTCGATGACCACTTCGGACACGCGCGACCCGAAGGCGACCCTCGCCCAAATCCAGGAACTGGCCGACGCCGGTTGCGAGATCGTCCGCATCGCCGTGCCGGACCGCAAGGCCGCCGCCGCCCTGCCCGACATCGTCCCCTACTCCCCGGTGCCACTCATCGCCGACATCCACTTCGAGTACACCCTCGCCCTCAAGGCGCTCGATGCCGGGATCCACGGCCTGCGTCTCAACCCCGGCAACATCCGCAAGGAAGAGCACGTCCGCCAGGTCGTGACCAAAGCCAAGGAGCGCGGCACCCCGATCCGGATCGGCGTCAACTTCGGGTCGGTCGCGCCGATGACCGAAGCGTTCGTGGACGAAATGGCATTGGAAGGCGCCTCGCAAATTCAGCTCCGGGCCGAATGGCTCGTGCGCTCGGCGCTCGGACACATCAAGATCCTCGAGGACCTCGATTTCTACGACACCAAGGTGAGCCTCAAAGCCTTCGAGGTGCCGGTGCTGCTGGAGGCCTACCAGCGGTTCGCGCGGCTGCCGAACGACTATCCCCTCCACCTCGGTGTGACCGAGGCGGGCACTCCGCGCGCCGGCAGCGTTCGCTCGGCGGTCGGGATCGGGACCCTGCTCGCGTTTGGCATCGGTGACACGATCCGGGTCTCGCTCACGACCAACCCGACCGAGGAAGTGTTCGTCGGCTACGAAATCCTCAAGAGTCTCGAACTGCGGCAGAAGGGCGCGACGATGATCGCCTGCCCCACCTGCGGCCGGGTCGAGGTCGATCTCTTCACCCTCGCCAACAACGTCGACAAGGTGCTGGAGAAGATCGACGAGCCGATCCGCGTGGCGGTCATGGGTTGCATCGTCAACGGTCCTGGCGAGGCCAAGGACGCCGATGTCGGACTCGCTTCCGGCGCCGGTAAGGGCGTCATCTTCCGCAAGGGCAAGATCGTCAAGACCGTGCTCGAAGCCGACATGCTGGACGAATTGACCAAGGAAATCCACGCGGTCGTCGAGGACCGCAAGAACGGCATCTTCGATGTAGTCGAAGAGCACAGCAACGCCTACAAGCCGATGATCAAGCTGCAATCGGTGAGTTAGGTAAGGGGCCTTCGACGGCGACCGTCGAGTGTAGGGGTCAACCCCGTGTTGACCCTCGGCATCCGGACCGTCCAGGTCGGGTCAACACGGGGTTGACCCCTACGAATGTCAATCCTTGGAGGTACCTCCGTCCATGCGAACTCAACGCCGAGCATCGCGCCCTACCCGATCGTCCGCTCCAATCCTGCTGGCGCTCATCGCCCTGATGCTGTCGATGTTCGGCCCCATCGGTCAGATTGCCACCGCGCAGGGCGCCAACTGCCAGCCGCTTGACACCGGCACGCCTGCGCCGCAGGTCGCCGAGGCGCCGGAGCTCCCAGGCGTGACCGTGCCCGATGACGCCATCGAGGTCACGTTCGGTTACGTACCCGTCTCGATCTTCGCGCCGGTCTTCGTTGCTTATGAAAAGGGCTACTTCGCCGAGCAGGGGCTCGACGTCCAGCTCGAAGTGCTCCCCGGCGGCTCCGACATGGTGTTGCTGACCGCGACCGGCGACATGGACATGGCCGTCAGCGGGATTGGCCCGGCCTACTGGAACGCCGTCGACCAGGACCTTGGCGTCCAGATCGTCGCCCCCGGTCACATGGAAGGCTCGCCCGTCGCCTCGCCGCTCATGATCTCCACCCAGGCGTGCGAAGACGGCACGATCACCGGCGTGGCCGACCTGGCCGGGAAGCGGGTGGCTGTCAATGCGCCGGGCGCCACCGAGATCTGGCTCGACATCGCGTTGGAAACGGGCGGCCTCTCGATCGAGGATGTCGAGCTGCAATAAATGAGCTTCCCGGACGCCGTGGTAGCGCTCGAAGCGGGCGCGCTCGACGCCTCCATCGTTGGCGAGCCGCTGGCGACCCAGGCCGAGCGCGACGGCCTGGCCATACGCCTGCTCCCGGACTTCCCGGTTCAGGACATCCAGCCAACGATGATCTTCGGCAACGAACAATGGATGGCGGACAACCCAGAAGCAGCGGCGGGCGTGGTCGCCGGCTACCTTCGAGCCTCGCGTGACCTGACCGAGAACTTCAACGATCCCCTGCACCTCGCGATCATCGAGAAGTACACCGGCGTGCCGCCGCAGTTGATCGCCGAGTCGGTCAAACCGGTCTATTCGACCGACGGCGCCGTGAATTTCGAGAGCTTGAGCCAGCTCCAGACCTTCTTCGGCGAGCGCGGCCTGCTCGACTACGATGAGGATATCGACCCGACGACGGTGGTCGACGGCAGCTACGTCGAAGCCGCCCTTGCGGCTTTGGAGACGATCGGGGAGTGAGCGTCGCGGAGGCAGGCGATCGTTCGACCTCATCCCAGGCAACG
>JBGTNF010000276.1:0-4232 GCA_041743205.1 Thermomicrobiales bacterium
CGGCCGTCGAGCGCCGCTTTGGCCTGGGCGGCGCGGGCCAGGGCGAGGGCCGCCCGGGGGCTGGCCCCAACCTCGATCCCTTCGTGGTCGCGAGTGCGGCGTACGAGGTCGAGCAGGTAGTCCTCCACGGCCACCCCGATGTGGACGTGCCGGACATCGGCGATGAGCTCGCGCAGCTCCTCCGTGTTGGTCACCGCCCGGATGCTCGCCAGCGGCGTGTCGGACCGGAAGCGGCGGAGCATGTTCCGCTCGTCCTCCAGGCTGGGGTAGCCGATCGTCGTCCGGAGCAGGAAGCGGTCGAGCTGGGCCTCGGGCAGCGGAAACGTGCCTTCGAGCTCGACGGGGTTCTGGGTCGCCAGGACGAAGAAGGGCCGCGGCAGGTCGATCCGCTCCCGATCGACCGAGACCTGTCGCTCCTCCATCGCCTCCAGCAGCGCGGACTGGGTACGAGGGCCGGCGCGGTTGATCTCGTCCGCCAGCAGTACGTTGGTGACGATCGGTCCCTGGCGGTAACTGAATTCCGCGGAGCGAGGATCGAACACCAGTGACCCGGTGATGTCGGACGGCAGGAGATCCGGGGTGAACTGGACACGGTTGAAATCGCCGCCGAGCGCCGACGCGACCGACCGGGCCAGCATCGTCTTGCCGATGCCGGGCACGTCTTCGAGAAGCACGTGCCCTTCGCACAGGATGGCCACGACGACTTGTTCGATCACGTGTCGCTTGCCGACGATGACCTTCTCGACCTGATCGATGATGCCGGATGCAACCTGCTGGATGCGCTCCGGCGCCGACGTGTCCAATGTCATGTGCGCGAGGCCCCTTTCAACCCTGGATCGATAGGTGCAGTGTACCCCAGGGTCATGCGGCCCGCGCGATGACTGCATCCAGTCCGCGTCGCGCCAGGTTCCCGGCGGCTACGACGCGAGTTCCTCCGCCAGCGCATCGCCGAGCCGTACGACCACCTCCACGAGCGCGTCGAGATCGGCTTCCGCGGTCGCGTAGTGGAGCACGTTGGCCCGCAGCGCGAAGACATCGCCCAGCATCGCCTGGGTCACGAACGCGTCGCCGCTCGCCTGCACCCGCTCCATGAGCGTCTTGTTCAGCGCGTTACGGTCGACCGTTTCGATGTCGGCTGCCTCTGGCGTGAAGCGGAAACAGACGATCGAGAGTTGGGGGGCGACGAGCAATTCCAGCCGTGGATGGTCGTCGATGCGCGTCGCCAGCGAACGTGCCAGGTCGTTGTGGCGGCGGATCGTTTGGGCGATCCCTTCGCGGCCGGCGTGGGCCAGGGACATCCACGTTTTGAGGGCGCGGAACCCGCGCGATTGCTGGAACCCGTATTCGGCGTACCACGGCAGACCGCCGATGCCCTTGCCCTCCTCGACCTGGACGTACGGCGGCACCAGGCTGAAGGTCTGCCGCAGGAGGTCGCCGTCGCGGACGAAGACACACCCGCACTCGACTGGAACCGAGAGCCACTTGTGCGGGTCGATGGCCAGGGAGTGCGCCCGCTCCATGCCGGCGAAACGCGCCGCCACCCGGTCGTCGAGCACGCCCGGACCGCCGTACGCCGCGTCGACGTGGAACCAAAGGCCGTGTTCGGCGCAGAGATCGGCGATGGCATCGAGCGGATCGATCGCCCCGGTGCTGACCGTGCCCGCCGAACCGACCACCGCCATCGGCCGGTACCCTGCCTCGCGGTCTGAAATCACCGCCGCTTCGAGTGCGGCAATATCCATCCGGAAATCGGCATCGGCGGGAACCGTGCGCACGTACCGGCTGCCGATGCCCAACAGCTCGGCCGCCTTGACGACCGTGGTGTGCGTTTCCGACGAAACGTACAGCGACATCTGTAGTCCGCCATGGGCGCCGTCGCGCCGGGCGTCCCAGCCATCCTGCGCGGAAGCCCACTGCCGAGCGGTGGCGAGCCCGGTCAACGACGCCATCGAGCCGCCACTGACGAGGATGCCCATGCTGCCGTCCGTGGGATAGCCCATCAGTTCCATCAGCCAGCGGACTGTGGCGCGTTCGAGGTAGATCGCCGCGTGGTCGCCGCCGGCGCAACTCGGGTTCATCGTGGCCGCCAGCAACTCGGCGACGATCCCGATGGCAGTGGGGGGCGAGTTCACCCAGCCGAAGAATCGTGGGTGACCGTTGCCCATCGGATACGGCAGGATCTCCGCGCGGAACTGGTCCAGCACAGCCGCGGCGGGCGCCCCGGTCGCGGGCAGCGGCAACTCCAGCAGATCCATCCGCGATTCGGGCGGCATCTGACGGTACACGGGCCGATCCGGCAACCCTGCCAGGTAATCGGCGGCGAGATCGGCCGCTTCGTGGGCAAATGCGCGAAACGCCTCGGGATCGTCGAGTTCGGACCGCCAATCGATGTTTGTCCCGGTCATGCCCAGCCCCCATAGTTGTGCGCACGCGCCCTGGTTCATTTCACCTGAAAGGTCCCCGCGCCACATGCCCACCAACGGGTCGAGCGAGCCGTCACGCACGTCCAGGCCGACGTTGATCATCGTCTGCGGGTTGCCGGCCACGGGCAAATCCTCACTTGCGGAGGAGTTGCGCGATGCGCTCGGCTGGCCGCTCTTCGCCAAGGACCAGTTCAAGGAACTGCTCTTCGACGCCACCGATCAGGGCGACGAAGCATACACCCGGGAGACCTCGACGATGGTAGGCAGGCAGAGCATCGCCCTGCTCCTCCTAGTGGCCCGGGAACTTCTGGAGAACGACGTCTCCTGCATCATCGAGGCCAACTTCCTGCCGAACCTGGCGCCGGACGATCTCAACCCGCTGCTGGCGGTGGCCGAGGGTCGCCAGGTACATTGTTCGATCCCCGGCGACCTGGTGCTGGAACGCTACCGCAGCCGGGCGCTGGCCGGCGAGCGTCACCCGGTCCACGTCGACGCCGGGGCGGAACCGGAGCTGATCGAGCGAATGGAGACCGGCGGCGGGGAGCCACTGCCGCTCGACATTCCGTTGCTGGAAGTCGACTCCACCGACGGCTGGAACCCGCCCCTGGCAGATATCGTCGCCTTCTGCCGGTCGTGATCGCGTAAACACGGCGTCGTTCGTAGGGCTGCCGAGCTTGTCTCGGCCCCACGGCAACCCATGGATGGGTTGGCCGCACGATGTCCACGGCAGCGCGTTTGGATGTCGATCCGACCGTTCAGATTGCGTCGATCCGGGCCGGCACACAGGCCGGCCCCTGGGATGCGAACATGTTTGCCGGATCACGCCCGTCGTAGGGGAGGCCCCGTGTGGCCTCCCGGTGGGACGCCGAGCGCCATCGATGGCCGCCTCATCCAGCGTATCCAGCGGGGCTGGCAGGCCGGTCCCTACACATGCGCGCTTATAGTCACAGCCGGACCGCGCAGGAACGGGCGTCCCAGGTGGGACGCCCGTTCCTGTGCGGAGGAGACTTCAGAGAGGGATCAGGCGCGGGCCGGCATCGCCCCGGACTCCGGAGCGATCTTTTCGACCGGCTTCGGGGCGGTGACCGGCGCGCTGTCCGGCAGCACCAGCCAGGCGGCCATAAGCGCGGCGAACATGATGAAGGCGATGAACAGGATCATGATGGTAACTCCCTGGGCGTTGCGCCCTCTGACACGTTCCCGGCAATCACGTCAACCTCGGATTGCCGGATGTAACGAAACGGACTGGCGACTGGGTAAACCGGAGTGTGCCGGCAACTAGATTTGGTAGGCGACCTCGCCGTGCTGTGAGCTGTCGAGACCGAGCACTTCGGCTTCTTCCTCGACCCGGAGCGGAATCACCAGGTTGATGGCTTTCAGGATTACGAAGGTTGCGGCGCCGGAGAAGGCGATGGCGGCCCCGGTGGCCACGATCTGGTTCCACAGCAATTCCGGGTTCCCGAAGAAGAGGCCATCGAAGCCGACACCCTCGCCGCCGCTGTAGGCGGCGTCGGCGAACAGGCCGGTGGCGATGGCGCCCCAGATCCCGCCGATGCCGTGGACCGCGAAGACATCGAGCGCGTCATCGATTTTCAGCCGCTGCTTGAGCAAGTCGACCGTGAAGAAGCAGAAGACGCCGGCACCGAAGCCAATCACCAGCGCCGAGGCAGGCCCGACGAAACCGGCGGCCGGGGTGATGGCCACGAGGCCGCCGACCGCGCCCGCGGCGGCGCCCAGCACGCTCGGGTGACCGTGGCGCATCCAGGAGACCGTCATCCAGGTTAGAGCCCCCATCGACGCGGCGATGGT
>JBGTNF010000277.1:0-5064 GCA_041743205.1 Thermomicrobiales bacterium
GAGCCACGGCCCGAGGCCGGCGACACGAACCTCCTTGCCCTGGACCGGCGAGGTCCCGACCAGGAGGAGCTGCCGGGCGCGTCGCTCCGGCTGACCCAGGCGCTCGCGGGTCCGGTGCTCGACCCCGCCCCGCCAGTTCGAGACGATCAGGGCCGGCAGCGCGAACGCCGCCAGCCCGGCCAGGGCCGGATGCACCGAGACGAGGAGTCCGATCGTGATGACGAGCCGCAGGAGGGCGCCCGCGGTGCTGAACAGCGACCCGTAGAGCTCGCTCAGGGCGGGGGCGTGATTGCGCAGCAGTGACAGCCGGTCCAGGTAGTCGACCCGTTCCTGGTGTTCGAGGGTTCCGATCGAAGATTGGAGCCGGGCGACGTGGGATTCGAGCGCGATGCTTGCCCGTTCGGTCAGTCGACGGTTCAGCCGTTGACCGACCACATCGAGCAGCCAGTTCCCCGCCACCAGCAGCGCCAGCAACGCCGCCACCAGGGACGCGGTCGAAGTGCTTTCCGTGGTCACCGCATCGGTCAGGGACGCGAGACCGAGCGCGAAGAGCGCGTCGATCGCCGCTGCCGAGAGCCGGGTGGCGGCGGAGACGACGAGCAGCTTGGGCTCGGCCCGGAACCCGTGTCGCAACGAGCGCCGGAGCGACTCGATCGCGTCCGGCAAGGGATCGATGCCCGTTGGTCGGTGGTCCATCTCAGCCCTCACCCGCTGCGAAGCGGGAGGCCTGGAGATCGAACATCGCCCGGTATCGCCCATTGGCGGACATCAACGCCTCGTGGCTGCCCTGCTCGATGACGCGGCCGCCTTCGATCACGAAGATCTTGTCGACGCGCCTGACTGTCGAGAACCGGTGCGAGATCAGGATCGTCGTCTTGCCCCGCGTCGCCTCGAGGATGCGATCGAAGATCTCGATCTCGCCGCGTACGTCGAGCTGCGCGGTCGGCTCATCGAGGATCACCAGCTCCGCGCCCTGCCTGACGGCGCAGAGCGCGCGGGCGATGGCGATGCGTTGCCACTGGCCGCCCGACAGGTCGGTTCCCTCGTCGTAGCCCTTGGCAAGCACGGTGTCCAGGCTGCTGATCGAGGTGGCGCCCGCCTCGGTCAGCGATGCCCAAATCAGGTCGTCGGGCGCGCCGAGCGGCGCGACATTATGTCGAACGGAGAGGTCGTAGCGGGCGAAGTCCTGGAAGACGACGGCGAGCCGGGATCGCCACGACGCGACCGCCAGGTTGCGCAGGTCGGTTCCGTCAATCTCGATACGGCCGCCCTGCGGGTCGTACAGGCGACAGGCCAGTTTCGCGAACGTGGTTTTCCCGGCGCCGTTGACGCCCACGATCGCGACCGACGTCCCGGCCTCGATCGTGAGGTCCAGTCCGGACAGGATCGGGTCCGTGCCGCCGGGATAGGCGAACGATACGTTGCGAAAGGCAATCGTTTTGGCCGGTCTGCCCTCGGCGCTGATCTGGCCGTCCGCCAAGCGCCCCTCCACCGCCATCGAGTGGCGAAGCCCTTCCACCAGCGCCACGGATTCCGCCGCGGGCGGCAACGCCCAGTTCAGTCCTCCAAACGCCAGGGCCGCAACGCCAACCGCGGCTTGCGCGTAGATCGCGATCTCCGTCAGGCTGATCACGCCGCTGGCCGCATCGCGTGCCAGGAGGGCGAACAGGCCCAGGTTCATCGCAACCAGGAGCACGACCGTCCCAACCATGGAACGCTCCCGAAGGCGCATCGCGTTCCATCTGAGGTCCACGAGTTGGCGACAATTCTCCGCGAACTGGGTAACGGTCCAGTCGCTCAATCCAAAGAGCCGGACCTCCTTGGCGGCCGGCGGGTCGACCGCCAGGCGATACGTGTACTCCGCCCGCCGCTGGGCCGCCTGCACCCGTTCCTCGAGGCGGGAACTGATGGTGCTCTCCCGGAGCAGCCAGTGCGTCGACAGCCAGGCCGCGCCAATCAGCAGGGCCGCCCACCACCGGTAGGTAGCAAGCACGCCCAGCTGGCCCAGGCCGGCGACGAATTCCACCAGACCGCCGGCGATGATGCCGATCGAGATGTCCATCGGTGGGCCCGAACGCCCGAGGTCGAAGTCCTGCGCCACCGCCAACCGGTCCGCCAGCTCGCTCGATTCCATGTGCCCGAAGCCATCGGGCGTGAGTGTCGCATCCAGCAACTGATCCTGCAGGTACGTCGACATCCGGTCGCCGAGGTTGATACTGACCTGGGTGTGGACCGACGCCAGCACCTGCGACACGGTGAACACGATGGCGACGATGCTGAGCCCACGCGTCAGGGATCCGGTGTCGCCGACCGCAGCGACGACTTCGCCGATCGCCAGGACCAGCGCGATCGGGAGCAGGCCACGGGCCAGGATCAGGCCGAACCAGGCCAGCGCCAGCCCGCGGCTGGCTTGCGACAAGGTCCGGAAGAAGCGCCACTGGTTGCTCGACGTCAGCCGTTCGAACCGCGCCCTTCCGCCAATGGCCACGTAGGTCCCTTCCTGATTGCGGCATGATCTTGTAGGGGCGGACCGGCCCTGCTGGATACGGTCGCATACCGGGTCTGGCCAACCGCGTTCCAGGGTGTCCGCCCAGATGGAGGTGAACGGCTGGACTGGATAAGCCACCACACGGGCGGCTCCGTACGACACAGCATCGACAACAACGAGACGTCGAAGGCGCCGTTCGCGGTCGATGCAGGTACCGCCCCTACGATTGCTGGCGATGTGCATCACCTATCCCAAAGACAGGTCTTCATACACAATCCAGGATGCCCTGTCATCGACCAATGCTCCGGCCCGGAAGTCAGGCCGGGCTGCTCGCCTCGCGGTCCAGCCAAGCCCGCACCGCCGGCTCGTGTTCGTCGTGCAGGTGGTCGAAGTAGCGCCCGGAGGCGATCGACTCGCCGACCGTGTCGCCCTCCATCCACGGGAACGGCTCCGGATCGGCCAGCAGTTCCGCCGGCATCGCCTCGACCGCCGCGCGCAGCCGATCGAACGTCGTGTCGTGCGCGGCCAGCACCTCGGCCAGCGACTGGCGGGCCGCCGTGTCCCGGATCCAGGCGTTGATCTCGTCATCGCCCGTCAATACCGTCGGCCAGGGAAACGGCGCGTCGGCCTCGCCGCGGGCGACCGCTTCGAGCCGCGCGATCGAATACTCCCGCCACCCGGTGAGGTGACTGGTCAGGTCGCGGAACGTCCAGTCGCCCATCGGGCCCGGCTCGTCCATCCGGTCGTCGCCGACTTCGGCGACGAGTTCCAGCCAGCGGGCCTGTTCGTCGTCGATCCGGCGCAGGGCCGTTTCTGCCGTTGCCTTGGTCGCGTCCGTGCTCATGGCAATTCACCTCATCGTTGTGGCGTGCGGCAGCAGTTCCCGCTTCGCGAAATCGAGAAACCCATCCTGGTCCGGCCCGATCTGGTGCAGGTAGACGTGCGTGAACCCGGCGTCCGCGTACTCCTCGACCTTCGCCAGGAACGGCTCGGGGTCCGGCCCGCAGACGACTTCCTGCTCGATCTTCTCCGCCGTCACCAGCTCGGTGGCCGACTCGAAGTAGGCCGGCAACGCCAGTTCCTGCGTCAATTGGCCGGAGAGCCCGGCGTTCGGCCAGATCTTCAAGGCCGTCTGCACGCAGGCATCCTTGTCGGCGCCCCAGCACACCGTCACCTGCCCGACGACGCGTCCGGCATCGCCGCCTGCTTTAGCATAGGCCTCGACTACGTCCGGCGCCGGGGCAGTGTTGATCAGTCCGTCGCTGTGCGCGCCCGCCAGCGCGGCCGATTCCGGCCCGGATGCCGCCACGTAGATCGGGGGCAGCATTTCCGGCAGGGTGTAGAGCCGCGCGTTTTCCACCGTGTAGTGATCGCCGTAGTGGGTGGTATACCCGCCCTGCCACAACTCGCGCATGATCCCGATCGCCTCGACCAGCATCGCCTGCCGCTTCGAGATCGGCGGCCACTGGGCGCCGGTGACATGCTCGTTGAGGTACTCGCCCGTGCCGAGACCGAGGATGAAGCGGCCCGGCAGCATGTCGGCCACGGTCGCCGCCGCCTGGGCGATGATCGCCGGGTGGATCCGGATCAGCGGGCAGGTCACCCCGGTCAGGATTTCGAGCCGCTCGGTCGATTGGGCGATCCCACCCAATGTGGCCCACACGAACGGACTGTGTTTCTGGGCATCGACCCAGGGGTGGAAGTGATCGGAGATGCCGGCGAAGGTGAAGCCGGTTTCCTCGGCGAGCCGGGCGTGCGCCACGATCTCGTTCGGCCGGAACTCTTCGCTCGACAGCGTGTACCCAAGCTGGACCATGATTGAACCCCCTCGTTGCCGGCGCCGAACCGGCGCCGCGTTGGCTGATGGATGCAATGGTAGCCAGCCGGTTCGTGGCGGGGAGCGCGCAAAGGGCCAGCGAAAGGTTCCGCCACATGGCGCGCCGGGCGACGGGGCCTGCGGGTTTCCCGGTATCCCCCAGGCGGCCAGCGCACGGCCGGACCATACTTGGTTTACGTCAATGGGCCGGCTCGTCAACGGGAAACCACATGCACGCCACCGCTACCGCCATCCGCATCACCGCCATCGTTTTCGCCATCGCCTCGGTCATCATGCTGGCGCTCAACCTGGTCACGGATCGCAGCGAGCTGTGGGCGATCTGGCCGATCTGGGGCTTCGCGATGATCGCCGGGGCGGTTGTCGTCAGTTTCCGGCTGCGGCGGGTTCCGCTGGGGGTCTGGCTCGGCGGCGGGTCAGTGCTGGTGACAGGCCTGGTCGTCATCGATATCTTCGATGGCAACGACTGGTGGGCCTTCTGGCCGGCCGGCGCCTGGCTGGTGCTCGGCGCGATCTTCACGGCGCTCTCGGTCGACCTCCTGGCCACGATCCCCACCCACGCCCCGCGCCAAACCGACGAGCTGTCCTAGCCCAGACCGTGCCCGGCGAGCCAGGCCGGATCCGGTCGGATGAACTCCACGACGTCGATCACCGTGCCCGCCGGGTCCGCCACGTAGAGATGCCGTTGGCCCCACGGCTCCTCGCGTAGCGGCTCCACGATCGTGGCCCTGGCTGCCGCGAA
>JBGTNF010000278.1:0-6358 GCA_041743205.1 Thermomicrobiales bacterium
GTCGATCAGGTCGCCGGAGACGACCACTTCGGCGGCGTCGAGGCGCAGCAGTTCCCGGCCTACCGCCAGCACCACCTCGCCAGCGTCTTTCCCGGCCAGTTCGGTGACCCGGAACTCGCCCGTCGTGATGTCGGCGTAGGCGACTCCGGCGCGGTGGCGGTCGATCGCGACGGCTACGATGTAGTTGTTGGCGCGGGCGTCGAGCATCGCCGGATCGTCGACGGTCCCGGGCGTGATCACCCGCGTGACGTCGCGCTCGACGAGGCCCTTGCCCTTGGTGACTTCCCCGACCTGCTCGCAGACCGCGACCTTGTGACCTGCCGCGATCAGCCGCGCGATGTAGCCGTCGGCCGCGTGGTAGGGGATGCCGGCCATCGGCACCCGGAGGTTCTTGCCCATCTCCCGGCCGGTGAGCACGATGTCGAGCACTCGCGCCGCGATTTCGGCGTCTTCGTCGAACGTTTCGTAGAAATCGCCCAGGCGGAAGAAGAGGATCGTTTCGGGATACCGCGCCTTGATCTGGAGATACTGCCGGCGCAACGGCACGACCTCGTCGGCCCGGGCTGGTGATTTGGCGGTCGTCGACATCGAGGCATTCCCGGAGGGTGGTTCTGGCGGCGAGATTGGGGTGATGGCGTCATCGCCCGATTCAGGATAATCTGCCGGGGATTGTCGTGCCGACATTTGACATCAGGAAAGGGAACCTTCGCCATGCCCCTGTTCGCGGTTACGCTCAAGTTCACGGACGATGAAGAACGCCGGCTCCGGGTGCGCCCGACCCACCGCGAGTATCTCAAGAAGCTGCTCGACGACGGCAAGCTCCACGAGTCCGGCCCGTTCGTGGACGACACGGGCGCCCTGTTGATCTACGACGCCGCCGACCTGGCTGAGGTCCAGGAGTTGCTGGCCAACGATCCGTACGCGCCGAACGGCATCGTCGCGAGCGTCTCGATCAACGAGTGGAATCGGGTGATGGCGCGGGAATCTGGCGCCTAATGTGGATCGCTAAGTCTCAAACGCCAGACTCGCCACCGACCTGTGTAGGGCTGCGGAGCTTGTCTCCGCCCGTTCAGGCGATAAGGTGTTCGCACGGGCGGAGACAAGCTCCGCAGCCCTACGAATGAATGGTTTTTCGGACGTCAGTGTTGCGTCGAGGCGCCATTGAGGTCCGAGTAGACGCTGTTTGAGCCAGCAATAGACGCAATCAGGGCCGCTCCGGAAGGAGCGGCCCTGAGTCTGGTGTCGTCGTTGGAGCCGGAACCTAGAGTTCCTGGTGGTACGCGAAGAGCCGGTCGCCATCGAGCCGGCGGAGCTTCTGCAACGCCTCGTTCTCGATCTGGCGAACGCGTTCGCGGCTGATCTGGAGTTGCTCGCCAACTTCGGCGAGCGTGTGCTGGTGCCCCTGGCCGAGGCCGAACCGCAGTTGGAGGACAAGCCGTTCACGGGCCGAAAGGGTGTCCAGCGCCGCGCTGACGTCGCGCTTGAGCATCGACTCGGAGGCCGCTTCGTACGGTGTTTCCGATACATCGTCGGCGATCAGGTCGCCGAGGCTGGTGTCGTCCTCGTTGCCGATCGGGGTTTCGAGCGAAATCGTGCGTTGGGCGGCCTGGACGATCTGGTGGATTTTCTCCGGCGCGACGGCCATCGCTTCGGCGACCTCTTCCGGGGTCGGCTGCCGGCCAAGTTCTTGGGCGAGAAGGTTGAGGGTCTTGCGGTAGCGCGAGATCGAATCGCCCATGTGAACCGGCAGGCGGATCGTCCGGCTCTGGTCGGCGATGGCGCGCGTGATCGCCTGGCGGATCCACCAGGTGGCGTAGGTGCTGAAGCGGAAGCCCTTCCGCCAGTCGTACTTCTGCACGGCGCGCATCAGGCCGATGTTGCCCTCCTGGATCAGGTCCAGCAAGGTTAGGCCTCGGTTGACGTACCGCTTGGCGATCGACACGACCAGCCGCAGGTTGGCGCGGACGAACCGCTGGACCGATTGCAGGTCGCCGTTTTCGACGCGCTTGGCGAGGTCGATTTCCTGGACGTGCGTCAGCAGCGGCGTCTCGGCGATTTCCCGAAGGTAGAGCCGGACGGGATCGTTGATGAAGTTGGGGTCGAGGCGTTGAAGGACGTCGAGGTCGCGCTCGAGGTCGACTTCCGGCTCCATCTCGTCGGCCATTTGGGTCGTGATTTCTTCGGGAACCTCGACCTTGTCGTCGCTGTTGAGCTTGTCGCTGACGAGTTGCGTAATCTTTTCGACGTCGTAGCTGCCCATTGGGTCGCTCATAGGGTACGAAACTCCTTACATTGCGCGGTCGGCGCGTGGACGGTACGAAACGGGACGTGCGAATTTGGCCGCACGGCGCGGTCGAGCCGTAACGGAGGGTGAAAACAAACGGGGCCAGATCGAACGTGTTCGTGAAGCCGTTTGCGGGAGACGGTGAGTTGTGCTAATGCTGGTAATGGCTGGAATGTGGCGCGCTCGTGAGCGCAGTCCCCTGCCAAAAGCCCTGGCGTCGGGGAATCATTCTTGTGAGTGATAAGTATATCAAACGATTGCAGTCTTGTGAAGTCTGTAACAATCAAAGCCGATCGTCCCCGAGGGTTCCCGGACGAATCGACGCCTGGGAGTGCCGACGTTAACAGGCGAGGGAGGCGAGCCGAATCGACTCCACCTCCCCCGTTCGATTGATGATCCGGGATTAGTGGGAACCGCAGCCGCAGCCCTGGGCCGTCGGGGCATTCTCCCCGGCGTCGAAGGAGTGGCCGCACGCGCAGCCGGCAACCGCGTTGGGGTTGCGGACAGTGAAACCACCGCCCATCAGGGAGTTGACGTAATCGATCTCGGCGCCCTGGAGGTACATCGCGCTGAAATTGTCGACCAGCACGCGGACGCCCTGCGTGGAAATGATTTCGTCGCCTTCGTCCGATTCCTCGTCGATGGTCATGCCGTACTGGAGGCCAGAGCAACCGCCCGGCGACACGAACACGCGCAGGGCGTGCTCCGGAGTGCCTTGGTCGGTAAGGAACTCCCGCAGTTGGGTGACGGCTTCATTGGTCATGGTGATCATTGGTGGAAGAGCCTCCAGCGGAAACAGCGTCGGGTGCATACTGGAAACGGACTCCAGTTCACACTTCCTTTGGATAAGGATAGCTTGTGTAATTCGCCTGTCAAGCAGGTTCGACGCTATGCTTGGGCACGATCGTCGCGTTGCTTGCGGCAGGGAGGATGGTCCGATTGGCCGCTCCGACCAGATCGTGATCGGTGGTCCGCAGGTCGCCTCCACCCTTGTATATACGTGCATTCCGCCTGGAGAGATGTCCACCGTTGCCCTCCCCTTCCCGCACCCGCCGGCAGGCCCAACGCCGCCCCGGCGCCTTGTCTCCGGCCGCGAACCACGGTCCAGCCGAAGCGGTTGGCCCGCCCGTGAATGCCGTGCCGGGGCTTGTCACCAGATCGCACGGGCTGTGGCACGAGGTCGTGGTCGATGCGGATGGCGCGGTCGTGATAGCTACGGTGCGTGGGCAACTCAAGCGCCAACGGCGGACCACAGACATCGTGGCGGTTGGTGATCGCGTCTGGCTGACGATCCTCCCCGAGTCCGAGGCGGTGATCGAATACGTCGAGCCCCGCACGTGTACTTTGGGACGCACCGCACGGCACACCCGTGACGTCGAGCAGGTGATCCTCGCCAACCCTGACCAGGTGATGTTCGTGTTCGCCGTCCGGCAGCCGGAACCACACCTCCGGATGCTCGACCGGTTCATCATCCTCGCCGAGCTGCAGGAAATTCCCATTCACATCGTCGTCACCAAGATGGACCTCGTCGCCGATGGCGACCGGGCCGGGGCGCAGGCGGTCTTCGCCGATCACGAGCGCAGTTTTCCTTTCCACTACGTCAGCACCGTCTCCGGCGAAGGCATGACCGGTTTGCACGACGCGCTGGCTGGCCAGATCTCGGCTTTCGCCGGGCCGTCAGGCGTGGGCAAGTCCAGCCTGCTCAACGTCCTCGATCCCGAAGGCCGCCGGGACATCGGCGATGTGTCGATCGCGACCGGCAAGGGCCGGCACACCACGGTTGGCGCCCGGCTCCACAATCTCGGCCACGGCACGTTCGTCGCCGACACGCCGGGGATGCGCGCCCTTACGATGGTGGCGGTGCCGTCGAACCAGCTCGACTGGAGTTTCAGGGAGCTGCGGCCTTACCTCGGCGAGTGCCAGTACCACGATTGCACGCACGTCCACGAACCGGGCTGCGCGGTGCGGGAAGCGGTCGACCGTGACGACATCCCGCGAAACCGATACGACAGTTACGTCGCGCTCCGCACTGGCGACGAACTTGCCGACCGGCTCGACGCACGTCACTGAAGAGGTTCCACCGATGGCCCCCAGGAATCACGACACCGGCCCGAACGGTGTCACCGTCGACCAGTTGATCGACCGGATCTTCCCCGTCGTCGACGAGTTGTTGGCCCAACTCGACGGCGACGAGTTTACGACCGCGGAATTCATCGCGCTCATGCAGGCCGTGCCTGATACCGCCGATGCCTACGCCCAGGCGTTGGTCGCCTGGGGCGAAACGGAACGGCCCGGCAAAATGGTGATCCACGGACAGATCATTCCCGGCGCCTTACGGCGATCGCGGAAGGTGGAATGGATTGGCTTCGCGCACGGCGAGGCGGATGACTACGCCGTGCCCGCGTGGTGGAGGCTGACGCGGGCCAGTTGACTCATTGTACGTACGGTATAATCGTGCCCATCGGTCACACCTGGTGATGGGCGCGCTATTCGGATGGGACAGTCGAGCATGGGTTTACACACGGCGCTGGAGGTTTTGGACGCGGCGACGCCGGTTCGTGGCAACGTCGTGCCCCGGCTGGACGTGCAGAAGCTTGCCCGGCACTTGCCGGAGTGCCGGCGAATCCGGATCGAGGTCAATGGCGTGCTGGCAGGAACCCCAACGGTTGTGCCCGACGCGGTGCGTGAGTTCGCAATCGGCTGGGCGTTCCACCACCGGTTCTTTCAGGTAGCCGACCAGGTCACGCATGTGTCGTCGTCCGCTCACCATGTGTCCCTGATGATCGACGGCGGCGCCGATCTCGACCGGCTTCGCTACGAGGCTATCGGCTGGATCGCCCGGAGGGATGACGACGCCGAGTCTGGCGACATGCGTTCGACGCGCCCGCCACGGGCCGTCAGCGTGATGTCCGAGATGGACGCAATTTCCACCTGCCGCCGCGCCTTCGACCGGTTCGAGGACGACGGCGCCCGGGCTGGTTACCGGCACGTCGCCCTGGCATCGGCCGACGACATCCTGTGCATCGCGCGAGATGTCGTGAATGAATCTGCCGCCGCCAAGGTCCTGGGGTGGGCGGTGCCGAACCTCATTGACCTGGACGGCAGCTTGCTGATCGTCCGGGGCATCCTCGACGCGCCGCTGGTCGAAAGCGCCGCCCGGGCCGGCATCCCGATCGTCGCCACCGACGCCGTCCCAACCGCTTCGGCGGTTGCGGCTGCGGAGCGGTCGTGCACGTCCCTGCTCGGGCTGGCGCTGTCGCACCGGCGTGGGCTTTTCGCGGATGGCGGACATCTGGGCGGAGACGGGAGTGCGCGGGGTCTGGCCGGGGATGTTGAAGACCAGTCCGTCGACGGCTGATTAACGCTTGAGCCGTCGGCGGATTCATTGGGAACCTGCGTCGCACCTGCCTCTTCAGACGGGTGCAGCCAGCGCTTCTTCTCGACTAAGCTAACGCTATACAATTGAACAGCGGGGCTTCGGCCGGTTCTCCACCGCCCGGACGTCGAAGTCCGACGCTGCATTTCCCGCACAGTGACCAGGAAAGACAACGTACACATGTCGCAGCAGGACCCCAAGAAGCCCCAGTTCCCGCTGATGCGTTCCGATCAGGACAAGAACCGTCAGCAGAACCAGAACAAGAAGGGCGGCGGAGGTCAGCCGCCGCAGCCGGAACGCCGCACCCCGCGCATTCCGACGTGGGTCGTCGCGTCCCTCATCATCGCCCTCGTCGGTTGGTACATCTGGGAGTTCTTCGGGCCCAGCGACAACGAGAACATCACCGGCGTCACGTACACCGCCGTGACCGAACAGATCGCCGCCGGCAACGTCGAACGCGCCACACTCGGCGAAACGTCGATCGAACTCGAACTCCGGGACCTGATCCGCTGGGATTCCGAGAACGACCTGGTCGACATGCAGGCCCCGGCCGACAACGCCAACATCACCGAAACCGATCACATCGACGCCACGCTGCCGCAGGGCGTCGATAACCCGACGTTGCTCGCCAGTCTCGAAGCGACCGATGCCGTGATCGAGGGCCGCACTTCCAGCGGTTCCCTGTGGACTGGATTGCT
>JBGTNF010000279.1:0-15074 GCA_041743205.1 Thermomicrobiales bacterium
CGCTGCCGCGGCTTCGACCGGCGTTACCTCGTCCTGGCTCACGCCGAACAAGATGATGCCCGGCCGGATCGGGCCGTTGAGGTCGGCCCGGATTTCCGCCTCAAGCTCCTCGGCGTCTTCGGCCCCGGTCACAGGCGCCGCGTGAAGGTGCTGGTGGCGGCCGGCGGCGGCAATGATGTGGATCGGCACGCGTTGCGCGATGGTCCGCAGGCCCACGAGGTCGCGGCCATAATCAGGCGTCGATACGTCGACCATCGATCGGCCGCCGACCGTGAAGAATGCTTCGAGCTCCTCGCAGGCGAGATCGATCCGATCGAGCCGGTAGGTGGAGTTTGCTTTCGTCAGCGCCGGCGGGTCCGCAAGAATATGTTCGTGCGGGAGGCACACACCGAGATCGTCGGGATCGATCGGGCCAAGCACGGTCATGATGTGCGGCCGGGTCAGGTCGACATCGTCCGCCGTATTGGCGTCGCCCGGCTCGAATGCATCGTCCTGCGCCAGCCCGAAATCTGTGTCCCGGTAGTTCCGAGGGTCCCACATCGCTCGCCCGCTCCAGTTGATTTCGCTTGTGGCGCATTTTCGGTCGGCGTTTACAATCCTAGAGGTATATCGAACGCGTAATTGGATGAAACCGTGGCGACGGCGCCGCATCGCGAATGGAAACAACGACCCGCCCATGTCCAATGTAGCGCACTCCAACCCGGTCGCCGCTGACAACGAACGCTGGATCGCCACGCCGCTCGGCCGGGGCACGGTCTTGCTCGCCGTCGCCGCCTTTTGCGTGGGATTCGCGATGGCCGCGCAGCAAAACATCGTCAGCAATTACTTCGAGGACGAACTCGGCCTTCAGGGGCCGCAGTTCGGCTACATCACGGCCATCCGGGAAATACCCGGGTTCCTGCTGATCTTCCTGACCGCCGTGTTCTACCGGCTGTCGCTGCCCCGTCTCACCTGTGGCGCCTTGCTGCTGCTTACCATCGGGTACGTGTTCTTCGGCTGGTCGAACGGGTTCTGGAGCGTGGCCCCGTGGGTGGTGATCAGCTCGATCGGCTACCACACCTGGCTGCAAACCCAGAGCGCGCTTGGGCTGACGCTCGCCCGTGAGGAACACTCCGGCCGTATCCTCGGGCGTCTCGCCGCCGTCACCCAGGGCGGCGCCCTGGTGGCGATGGCGGTGGTGCTGGTCACGTTCCAGCAGGAGTGGCTATCGTTCGACTCGACATTCATCCTCTGTGGGGCGATGGCGCTGATCGGCGCGATCGCGATCTTCGGATTTCCGGCGCTGCGCGACGGCGCGATCCAGGAGAAGGTGCAGCAACGGGAACGGATCGTCTTCCGGCGCGACTACCGGTTGTACTCCCTGTTGAGTGTGCTCGACGGCGCCCGCCAGCAGATCGTCTTTTCCTTCGGTCTATGGGTGCTGATCGACCAGTACGGGCTGACCGTCCCGGAAATCTCGGCGGTGCTGCTGATGACCACCGCGGCGGCGATGGTGCTGACGCCCCGGATCGGCCGGGCGCTGGACGCCTATGGCGAACGCACCCTACTCTTCTACGTCAACATCGCTTTCATTGTCGCGCTGCTGGGCTACGCGCTGGTGACCAACTCGATCCTGGCGACGATATGTTATGTCGTCTACACGTTCATCGCGCCACTGGCGCCAATGGGCGCCACCGTGTATCTGCGCAAGATCGCGACTTCCGCCGACCTCGCGCCGTCGCTGGCGATGGGGCTGACCATGCAGCACGCGGCGGCCGTCGTCGTGCCGATCGTAACCGGCTTCGTCCTCAACTACGTCGGGCACCAGATTCCGTTCCTGGTCGCGAGCGGTTTTGCGGTGATCACGCTCGTCGTTTCACGGCGGCTTGATCCGGCGAATCAGAAGACCGCCGCCAAACAGAGCGAGGAAGCCGCGTCGCTGGCAAAGCGCGGTCAAACGGTTGCTGGATAGGCTCAGTGGCTCAGCGATATTGGCTCTTGAACTGACCGGTGAGTATGGTAGAATCCAATTCGCTCGTGAAGAGCGATTGTGTATTCCTCGATAGCTCAATGGTAGAGCGACCGGCTGTTAACCGGTAGGTTCCAGGTTCGAGTCCTGGTCGGGGAGCCCATCAGGCGCCGTTGCATTCCAGCGGCGCCTCTTTATGTGTTCGCTCCCGAGCCGTTTGCGAATGGGAGACGGTGATCGTCGGATCACGGAGGGGTGATCCGCACGGCTTCGCACGGTTTCGCGTCGGTGCATTGATCCGGGTACTTCGCCTGGCACGCCAGGATGTCCGGCGCGGGGTTGCACTCGGTGCAGGTGAGCGACACCTGATCCCAGCACATGCCGGACGCCTTGACGAAGCCGAGGTAGGCTTCGTAATTCTGGCTTTGGCCATAGGGATAGCAGGCGACGACTTCCCCGCGGCAGTCATCGATGAAGAGGTGAGCCGACGTGAACGAGGCCGGCAGCGTCGCTGCGCCGGCAGGATCCGGGTGGAACCCGACGCCCGTCCCGGACCAGAACTCGGCGAGCTCGATGGCGTCGTAGGTCGCGGTATGGGTCCCTTCATCGTAGCCCGGGTTGGTGAGCTCGACGACGGCGATAACGGTTTCGCCGCAGTCGCTTTCAACGAGCAACGCGGCGTTGGGCGGATTTTCCGGGCTGAAGTCGAATCCCTCCAGGAACCGAGCCGTTGGCGCGGCGCCAACGATCCGCTCCGGACGATCCGAAAAGTAGATCGTCTGGCCGAGCCCGCGTTCGAGGGTGATGGTAAACGATTCGCCACTCCCGTCCTTCGGGGCGATCGACCCCGACTGGAAGGACTGGACGAAGAGGAACATTGATTGGCTGTAAGCCGCGGCGCCTGAGGCAACAGACTCGGATGGCGTGGCCTCCTGCGCGGTCACTCCGGTTTCCCCGGTCACTCCTCTCGTCGCGGCTCCACCAGATGCAGCGAGTGTTGCGGCGGAGAGGACGGCGCTTCCCTGGCCGAGCATCCGGCGGCGGGAGAATCGCCGTTCGGCGAAGCGCCGGGCAATCGAGTCGAATCTTGGTGTGTCCATGTCCACTCCTTGTCGCGGCGTCCCGCGTCCCGTCACGAATGGCCGCAGGGGATCAACCAGGTATCCCACCCGGCCACGGTGCAGTTGTTGGTCCCGTCATTGCTGCAATTCCCCCCGCCACAAGCGAGACAGGCGCCCGGTTCCGCCTCGTAGCACCTGGCAGCCCAATAGGTGCGCACGTCCGAGCCATCGGTGCACGGCTGGCAGCAGCCATTGACGTAGCAGAAGCCCGCATTGATGGTGAAGGTTGGTTCATCCGCCGACGATGCGTTGCAGGTCACGGTCCCGTCGGCGCAGTCGTCGATGAAGAGATGGGCGGCGCCAAACTCGGCGCCGAACGCCGCCAGGTCGGCCAGCGCCAAGTCCAGGCCGACACCCAGCTCGCGCTCCCATTCCGCGAGCACCGCCACCTCGTAGGTCGCCGTGCGGGTGGCCGCGTCGTAGGTCGGCTCGAACAGCTCGACCACGGCGATTTCGGTCGCGCCGTTGTCCTGCTCGACCACCAGCGCCGCGTTGGGCGGGTTGCCCACCGGGAAGCCGATGTTGCCCAGGAACTGGGCGTTCGGGGCGGTCGGTGATATAGATGGTCTGTCCCAGGCCCTGTTCCAGCGTCAGGACGTAGCGATCGTCGGCATCCGCTTTCTGGGCGATCGAGCCGAACTGGAACGCCTGGAGGAAGAGTGTTTGGGTTTTCCTCTCCACGGCCACGGTCGCGGCCGGGGAGAACTTCTGGGCGACGGGTTAGCCCGGAGCGTGGCGTCTTGCGCCGCCGCCGACCCCAGGGCGGTGGCCGCACGGCCCGCCCCAGCCTTGATCAGGACCCGTCGTCGCGAGCAGCGGGCGGCAAACAGGTTGGAGATCGTGTCCAGGATCAGCGTGCCCCGGCACATGGACCGACGCGCGCTGGTCGAGGAGTCGTGAGATGGAACCCGTCGGACTGGTGCACCAGTCCGATCAAGTTAACTGCACCCAAGGAAACCGGAGATTCCTCCACCCCAATATGGTTTGCAATCTCCACTGGCGCAAACGGAACTTGTCTGGTTGCACTGTGTCTTCCAGTAATCCCAGGTGGCACAATTGCTCGGCTGGCTGTGTGAATAGGGAGTGCAAGGCATGCACTGCCCCCACGCATAGCAGAAGTTCTCAGGACCTCCGGGATCGAAGTAGTTGGTGTTGCCATTGTGGTTGTCGATGCAGCCGATGCCACCACTTGGGCAGTCGTCGATGAAGAGGTGGGCGCTGCCGAAGGACGGGGCGACCGTGGCGAGGTCGGCGGGAGCCGCAGACAGGCCGAGGTCCAGACTGTTTTCCCAAGTCTCCAACACCGAGACCTCGTAGGTGGCGGTTCGGGACGCCTCGTCGTAGCTCGGGTTGAACAGCTCGACGACCGCGATGTCGGTCTCGCCTGACGCCGTTTCGACGAGCATTGCGGCATTCGGCGGGTTGTCCTCGGAAAAGCCGAGCCCGTCCAGAAACTGTGGGGTCGGGGTGACGCCAACCTCGCGCGAGGGGCGGTCGGCGAAGTAGATCGTCTGGCCCAGACCGTGCTCCAGGGTAACCGTGTAGCGGCCGTCCTTCCCTTCGGTCGGGGCAATGGAGCCGGATTGGAACGATTGGACGAAGAGATAGGAGATCTTCTCGACAGCATCTGGCGCAACTGGTGATGCCTCAGGCGTTGCGTCCTGGGCCGCAGCCGACCCCAGGGCAGCGGCAGCAAGGCCGCCACTGGCCGTCGTTACCGCCTGGCGACGGGATATCCGCCGATCCGCGAAGCGCTTGCTGATCTGGTCAAACCGTGTTGGATCCATCGTGACTCTCCGTTCGTCGAGGGTTTCGCGCGTCAGTCGTTCCCCACTCGGGGTGGCCGGGCGTCTACCCGATGCGATTCGAGGGTAGCGGGGAGCGACGGGGCTCAATATCCGTCATAAAGCGGATATGGATCAGCGCTGGATACTGATTTCTGTTGCACATCGACGGAGCTACTTCGCCTCGGAGGAGTTCTGCCCGACCGAGTCGGGATCAAGCATCCCGGCGGCGACGGCGGCAGTCACCGCGGCAGCGCGTTTGCGGACACCGAGCTTGGCGAGGACGTGGGCGACGTGGGTGTTGACCGTCCGCTGGCCGATGAAGAGGGTTTCGGCGATGGCGCGGTCGCTGAGGCCGGAAGCCATGAGGCGGAGCACTTCGAGTTCGCGCCGGCTGAGGTTGACCGGCGTGGCGACGCTGGCGCCCATAGCGTCAAGCTCATCAGGAATGGAGACGGACAGCGCCTCGGTGACCGCCTGTTTCTCCGTCAGCAATTGACCTGCCGCCCAGTGTGTGGCAAAGTCCGTCTCGCCGAGGGCCTGACGCGCCACCGCGACGTCGCGCTCGTACTCAGCCCGGAATGGAGGATCGATCGGCAAGCCAAGCCTGGCGCGCTGCGCATCGGCAGCGCCATAAAGGCGCGCCGCCGTCGCTGGCTGGCCAGTGCGCCCGGCGATGTCGGCGATGTCTTCCTGATAGCTGAAGAGCACCGGCCACCGCTGCTCCCATTCCATGGCCAGGACTTCCTGAGTCCTGACAAGCGCTCCAGGCAAGTCGCGCTTCTTGAACGTTACGTAGGCGATGCCATGCAATGCCCGGACAATGCCACGGATGTGCGCGAGGTCGCGAAAGATCGCCAGTGCCTCGTCGTAGCGGGCCAGCGCGCCGTCCAGCTTCTCCACTTTGCCGCCTTCGTCGATGGCGTCATGGGTGTCCAGAAAGGCGAGGTGGCAGAGGGTCCAGGCGCTGCGGCCGGACGCCCCAACCTGGCGGAATCGGTCCAGCGCCTCGGTGAGGAGTTTCCGGGCTCCTTCGACATCGCCGGCGTGAAGCTTCACGGTCCCGAGGGCGGACGCGGCATTGGCGATGCCAAGGTCGTCCCCGACGCGTCGGGCCAACTCGAGCGCCGTTTCGCCAAAGGCGCCAACGTCGA
The DNA here is from genome assembly GCA_041743205.1 of Thermomicrobiales bacterium. Classification (GTDB taxonomy): domain Bacteria; phylum Chloroflexota; class Chloroflexia; order Thermomicrobiales; family UBA6265; genus JACCYX01. The sequence continues at coordinate 6,008 of JBGTNF010000279.1, forward strand.
ATTCGTCACTCCGGATCTGCGTTGCCCAGACAGCGACAGATAGTGCTGCTGCTTGCGACTGTGGCGATCCACCCGGCAAGGTAATCGCACGCTGGGTCCATTCCCACTGTTCCCTGGCACTGTCGCCCGTGATCTGATGAGGGTCGAGCAACGCGGCCGTCAAGCGGAGCGCCATGTCCGCCTCGCCATGCTCCACCGCCCACGCCCGCGCGGCCTGCAGGTTGGCGACCTCGCGTTCGATCCCGGTTCGCTCGTAGCCAGGCCGGTCACCGAAGTAGCTCGGTTCTGCGTTAGCCGCCAACTCGGCGAAGTACGCAGCGTGTCGTCGCCACAGGGATGGGTCATCACTGACGTTCAACTGCTCGATGGCGAACTCGCGCACCGTTTGCAGCATGGAGTACCGGGCGCCACGCTGGAGGGGGGATTCGAGACGGATCAGGCTGTTGTCGACCAGGACACCCAGGTCGGCGAGGACGCTGGAGCCGGTTCCAGCGACGGCCTCGGCGGCCTCGAGCGTAAAGCCGTCAGTGAATACGGCGAGACTGCGAAAGAGCAATTGCTGGTCGGCAGCCAGCAGGTCGTAGCTCCAGGCGATGGCGTCGCGCATCGTGCGGTGGCGGTCGGGCACGCCGCGCGCCGCGACGGTCAGGAGCGCGAGGCTGTGGTCGAGACGATCACGGAGGTCAGGGAGCGGCAGGTGGTTGACGCGGGCCGCGGCGAGCTCGATGGCCAGCGGCAAACCATCCAGCCGCCGGCAGATCTCGGCGACGATCGACGTGTTCTCGGGTCTCAGCGCAAAGGAGGGGAACACGCTGGTGGCGCGCTGAGCGAATAGTTGCACGGCCGGCGCCAAATCCGGCGAGGTCATGGCCTGAAGTGGATCCGGGACGATAGCCAAGGGAGGTACGTCGATTGGGTGTTCGCCCGCAATCCGCAGCAACGCGCGGCTGGTGACGATGATTGAAACCCCGGGACAAGCCATGAGCAGGTCGCTCACGAGAGGCGCGGCGTCGAGCGCCTGCTCGAAATTGTCGATGACCAGGAGCAGGCGCGCATCGCGAAGCGCGACTTTGAGCGCAGCGATGGTTGAAGACGCTCCTGTCTCGGTCAGGCCGACGGCTTGGGCGAGCACCGCCGCCACCGCCTCAGGGGTCGTCGCCGTGGCCACTGGCGCCCACGCGATCTGATGATCAAAGGCCTCGGCGGCGGCCGCTACACCAAGCGCCAGGCGCGTCTTGCCCACCCCACCGGGTCCGATGAGGTTCACGAGCCGAACGTCATCCCTCGCCAGCAATGCGGAAACAGCGGCGACTTCGGCCTCACGACCGAGGAGCGGCGTCAACTGCATCGGTGGGGCGACCACGCGCAGCCGGCGCCGTTGGAGTGGTATGGGTTGGGACTGCTCGTCCGGCTCGCCGGCCGGATTCATCGCGGTCGACATGCGTCTGGTTCCGTCGAATGGCCTGGCGGGTCGTATGCCTACAGTATACAAGCCGACATTTGATTTGAAATCGCTGGCGGGTGGTGATTCGGAAGAGGGAGCCTGGAACTTCGCGCCGGTCCGAAGGCCGTGACCAAGCATGCGGACTCGACTTTCGAGGACCAAACCGCAGGGAGGCGCGAACGAGTTTTCGCGGACGGTTCGTGCGTCAGGAATCGGCCCGTGCCCAAGCCCTATACTGACCCTCGCTGTCAGGCAGTCGCCTCATGGGCAGGTGTTACGGCATTCACTGATGCGAAGGGGCGTAAGCATGACCGATCTGTTCCGGAACTTCATCGGCGGCAAATGGGTCGAGTCGGCCTCCGGCGCGACGTTCGAGCGCCTCAATCCCGCGACTGGCGAGCTGGTCGGTGTCTTCACCGGCAGCGACGCCCGTGACGTCGATGCCGCGGTCGAGTCGGCCAGCAAGGCGTTCCAGTCGTGGCGACTCTATCCGGCCCCGAAGCGCGGCGAAATCCTGTTCAAGGCAGCCCGGATCCTGGAGGAGCGCAAGGAAGCCTACGCCCGCGAAATGACCGAGGAGATGGGCAAAATCCTGGATGAAACGCGCGGCGATATCCAGGAAGCGATTGACATGACCTACTACATGGCGGGCGAGGGCCGCCGCATGTTCGGACAAACGACGCCGTCCGAAATGCGCAACAAGTTCCAGATGTCGGTCCGCAAGCCGCACGGCGTGGTCGGGCTCATCACGCCGTGGAACTTCCCCATGGCGATTCCATCCTGGAAAATGATGCCCGCGATCATCGCTGGCAACTCGGTGGTCCTGAAACCGGCGACCTTCACGCCGAAGCTGTCGATCCGCCTGGTCGAGGTGCTCGAAGAGGCCGGGTTGCCGGACGGCGTCGTCAACATCGTCCTTGGCAGCGGACCGAACGTCGGCGATCCCTTGCTCAATCACCCGGACGTGGCAGTCATCTCCTTCACCGGATCGACCGAGACCGGCCTGTCGGTGGCGATCGCCGCCGCCCGCCACAACAAGCGCCTGACGCTCGAAATGGGCGGCAAGAACGCCGTGATCGTGATGGACGACGCCAACCTCGATCTGGCGGTCGACGGCATCCTCTGGGGCGCCTTCGGCACCACCGGTCAGCGGTGCACCGCCACCAGCCGGGTGGTGGTCCACCGTGCAGTTCAGGCCGAACTGGGGGAGCGCCTGGCTGCTCGAGCCGGCCAGCTCACGATCGGCAACGGGTTGGACAGCGGCGTGCAAGTCGGACCACTCGTCAGCGCCGGCCAGCTCGATACGGTGCACGGATATGTCGAGGTTGGACGCGCTGACGGAGCCGACCTGATCGCCGGCGGCAAGATCGTGCGGGACGGCGCCTTGGTCAACGGTCATTTCCATGAGCCGACGATCTTCGACAACGTCACGCCGGACATGCGAATCGCGCGTGAGGAAATCTTCGGCCCGGTCGTCTCGCTGATTCCCGTCGATTCGCTTGACGCGGCGATCGAAGTGGTGAATAGCGTCGACTACGGTCTTTCCGCCGCCATCTTCACGCAGGACATGAACAACGCGTTCCGGGGGATGCAGGATATCTTCACCGGCATCCTCTACGTCAACGCGGGCACCACCGGCGCCGAGATCCACCTGCCATTCGGGGGCACCAAGGCTACGGGCAACGGCCATCGCGAAGCCGGCACGGCCGCGATCGACTTCTACACGGAGTGGCAGAGCATCTACGTCGATTACAGCGGCAAACTGCAACGCGCCCAAATCGACCCGGTGGGCTGACGGCGCACATCGCCCGCGTCAGCCTGGATTTCGTAGGGGCGGACCAGAATCGACCGACGTCTACATGCGCCGCTGCAGCGCTTGGTCGATTCGTGTGTCCGCCCGGATCTGGCCCGGCACGTGTCGACGAGTCAGGCACCGACTCTCGCCGCAACGAGTTGTCTCGACTTCGCTCGACATGACGTCGTGCGGCGTTTCTGCGCCGGCGCAAGCACGGCTCTGCACACGTCATGCCGAGCGGGCCCTGAGCGTAAGCGACGCCAGGGACGGGGAAGTCGAAGCATCTCTTCGCCGCAGCGAACCTGGCGACGAAGGAGAGATGCCTCACCTAGCACTGCTTTACGCTCGACATGACGTTGGGGCGCCCAAAGTACGCGAAGATTGACTGTGTCCAGGTGGATCGACTGCGCCGGGGACGGGCGGACACAAGGTCCGCAACCCTACGAGACATGCGAAGTCGGCGCCACCTGCTACCGCGACTTCTGGATCGAGATGAGCTGCGGCGGAACATCCTGGTTCATGTTGCCGGAGCGATACCCCTCCAGGTCCATCGTTACGAACCGGTAGCCCGCCGCCTTGACCGCCTCGATCACGGCCCGCCGCTCGTCAAACGCCCGGTCGAGGTCATGTTCCGCGAATTCCAGCCGCGCAACGTTGCCGTGGTGCCGCAGCCGGAACCCGGCAAAGCCGAGCGCCTTGATCCCCGATTCGGCCGAGGCCACCTGCTCCAGCTTCTCGACCGTGATCTTGTCGCCGTAGGCGAAGCGCGACGAGAGGCAGGCTACGGCGGGCTTGTCGGCCGTCCGCAACCCGTACTCGGTCGAGAGAGCCCGGATCTCGGCTTTGGTCAGGCCCACTTCCTGCAACGGAGAGCGCACGCCGAGTTCCCGGGCAGCGCGCAGGCCGGGCCGGAAATCGTCGAGGTCGTCCGCGTTCGAGCCATCGACCACAACCGCCAGGTTGCGTTCTGCGGCGAATTCTCCGAGCCGGCCGTAGAGTTCCTGCTTGCAGAAGAAGCAGCGCTGATGCGTGTTGTCGGCATAGCGCGAGTCGGTAAGCTCCATCGTTTGCAGAAGCACGTACTCGACGCCCATCTCGGTCGCCAGCGCCCTGGCCTCGACCATTTCCTCCGGGGCGTACGTCTCCGAGAGGCCGCTGGCCGCCACGCACCGGTCGCCGAGCACAACGTGCGCGACCTTGAGCAGCAGGGTGCTGTCGACGCCGCCGGAAAACGCGACCACGACCGATTCCATCTGGCGCAGGATGGTTTGCAACGCGTCGAGCTTTTCCGAGGTCGATGCATCGAGGTGGATCAGGGTTTGGGGCTGGGACATTGAATCTCCGTGGTGCAGCGGGAACGCACGATGCGTCGATGCTACCACCGAAACGGCCAGGATGGCGGGCGACCCGGCTCGCGGTGGTTGTAGAATGAAGCGGACGGAAAAGACGGACGGGCGCTATGGCCCGTGCCGGCGTTGCCCGTTGCGCGCCACCTGATCTCAGCGAAGGGATCCAGCCCTTGAGCCTTGCTCACATCACCACCGATCTCATCCAGCATCAGGCCGTTCGCCAGGCGCTCGGGCTCATCCGCGACGGGTCACCGGCCAACATCGCCGACTTCCCGGATGCCGCCGGCCCAGCCCTCGCCGCCGCCTTGATCCGCGAGCTGGCGTCTTCGGCGCTCATCGTCACCACTCGCCAGGATCGCGCCGACTACCTCTCGATTGCCATCGCCGAATACCTTGGCGACGACTACGAGGTAGCGGTCTGGAACGCGCCGGACGCACTTCCGTACGAGCAATTGCCGAACGATCTGGAGGCCGGAGTTCGGCGCGTGCAGATGCTGCACCGAATGCGGTCGCGCGACACCAACCGGCGCGTCTGGGTCACGCCGATCAACGGGCTGATGCAGTTGCTCACGCCTCCGACCGCCCTGGCCGAGATGACGCTCACCCTTCGCGTCGCGTCCCGGCAATCGGTCGACGCGCTCCACGCCTGGGCAACTCGGGTTGGCTACGAAACCTCGGCCATCGTGCAAGAACCCGGCACCATCGCCCGGCGAGGCGGCATCGTCGATATCTTCCCGCCCGGCGCCGAGCATCCGGTCCGATTCGATTTCTTCGGTGACGATATCGAAAGCATCCGGACCTTCGATCCCCACACCCAACGGTCCGTCGATCGTCTCAAGCGGGTCACGCTGCTGCCGACCTCGGAACTGCCGATCTGGAACCTATCTCACATTGCCGACGCTGTCGGCCGTCTCGAGACATCCACGCTCCGCAACGAAGTGGCCGACGATTGGGGACGGCGCCTCGACCACATGCGGAACGGCTCGCTCGGTGATTCGATCGACCTCTTCGCCGGTTATCTGATCCCGGAGAAAACGACGCTCATCGACTACCTGCCGGCGGAAACGGTGGTCGTCCTCGATCAGCCGGATTCCATCGCGCTGGTCGCCAAACAGGTCGAGCATCAGGCGCGCGACCTGGCGCGAACGTTTCGGGACAGCGGCGAGTTGCCGAAAGGACTCACGTTGCCGTTCGTTCCGGCGACGAAGGTGCTGGCGTCGTTGGATGAAACCGCCCGCCTTCGCCTCGGGGCCAGCCGGGCCGACGACGAAGCCGCGATCTCGGCCGCCTCGCTTCAGGACCCGCACCTCTTTTCCGGCAACATGTCAGCGCTGACCGCCGATCTTGGCGAGCGGTTGGGCGACAAGTGGGCGATCGCCCTCGCTACCGACCAGGTCGACCGGCTGACGGACATCGTAGAGGAACACGGAGTCTACCCCAGGCGGGTCAAGGGCGGACCGGGCCGTGAATCGGCGGCGTTGGAGCCGGGCACGGTTGAAATCCAACCGTCCGATCTTATGTCGGGCTGGATTTGGCCGGAAGGCAAGCTCGCGGTCTGGACCGACCTGGAAATGTTCGGCTTCCGGAAACAGGCCCGGCGGACTGGCAAGCGCACCACCAGCGAACGGCGCACGTTCGCCCAGAGTCTCGATCCCGGCGAGCACGTGGTCCACATCGATCACGGCATCGCCCGCTTCGCCGGCCTGGTCCGGCGCGAGACGCAAGGCATCGAGCGCGAGTACCTGCTGCTCGAGTACGAACGGGGCGACAAGCTCTACGTGCCGGTCGACCAGAGCGACCGGGTCTCCCGCTACAGCGGCGGCGGGCTGGCCCCGGCCCTCAACCGCCTGGGCACCGGCGAGTGGGTGCGCACCAAGTCGAAAGTCCGCCGCGCCGTGCGCGAGATGGCCTTCGAGCTCATCCAGCTCTACGCTTACCGCGAAGCCGGCCAGGGCATCACCTACCCCCCCAATTCGCGGTGGGACCAGGAACTCGCCGAATCGTTCCCCTACACCGAAACGGTCGACCAGGCCAAAGCGATCGACGCGGTGACCGATGACATGGAATCGCTCCGGCCAATGGACCGCCTGGTCTGCGGCGATGTCGGCTTCGGCAAGACCGAGATCGCAATTCGCGCCGCGTTCAAGGCCGTCAACGCCGGCCGTCAGGTGGCGGTGCTGGTGCCGACGACCGTCCTCGCCCTCCAACACTTCACGACGTTCCGGGATCGCCTCGGCGCCTTCCCGGTCCGGATCGAGATGCTCTCGCGGCTGCGCTCGAAAAAGGAACAGGAGGTGGTGCTCGACGGCCTGCGTGACGGCAAGGTCGACATCGTCATCGGCACCCATCGCCTGGTGCAGAAGGACATCGCCTTTAAGGATCTCGGCCTGGCCGTCATCGACGAGGAGCAGCGCTTCGGGGTCCGCCACAAGGAGTTCCTGAAACAGCTGCGCACCGAAGTCGACGTCCTGACCCTGTCGGCCACGCCGATCCCGCGCACGCTGCACCTCTCGCTTTCCGGCATCCGCGACATCAGCATGATCGAAACGGCGCCCCAGGCCCGGCTGCCGATCCGTACCTTCGTCACGCCGTTCTCCGATCAACTGGTCAGGGAAGTCATTCTCCGGGAACTGGACCGTGGCGGTCAAATCTTCGTCGTCCACAACCGTGTCCACGACATCGATCACCTCGCCGATCGGCTGCGCAAGGCGGCGCCCGAAGCGCGGTACGGCATCGGGCACGGACAGATGGACGAGACCGTGCTCGAAGAGGTGATGCTCGGTTTCGTGCGACGGGATTTCGACGTGCTGATTGCGACGACGATCATCGAGTCCGGCGTCGACATCCCCAACGTCAACACGATCATCATCGACAACGCGGACACGCTCGGCCTGACCCAGCTCTACCAGTTGCGGGGCCGGGTCGGCCGCAGTCACCACCGCGCCTACGCCTACCTGCTCCATCAGCCACACAAGTCGCTCAGCATGGAGGCGATGGAGCGGCTGGAAACGATTCAGGAGGCGACCGAGCTCGGGGCCGGCCTGCGGGTCGCGATGCGGGACCTCGAAATCCGCGGCGCCGGCAACATGCTCGGGGCCGAGCAGAGCGGCCACATCGCGACGGTGGGCTACGAGTTGTATGTCCGGCTCCTGAGTCAGGCGATCGACGAAGTCCGGTCCGGGGCCCCGGCCCTGGAGCAGGGACCGGTCACGCTCGACCTGCCACTGACGGCGTTGATCCCGGAGGACTACGTCTCGGATACGGAGCTGCGGCTCAACCTCTACCGGCAGATCGCCGCCGTTTCGACGCTGGCCGCGATGTCGGAACTCGAAGAAGAACTGCGGGACCGGTTCGGCGACTTCCCGGAGGAAGTCGAGCACCTCTTCGCGCTGATTTCCCTGCGCATCCGCGCCCAGGCGCTTGGCATCGATTCCGTGGTCGAGCGGGACCGCGAGATCGTCGTCCGCCCGTTGCAAACGAGCCTCGTCGACACGGCCCGGCTCAGCCGAGCGCTCGGTGGCGCGATCCGGATCACGCCCAACGCGCTCCGGTTGCGCGTCACCGAGCTCACGATCCCGTGGCAGGAGGCGCTCGACATCGTCATGTCGGAGGCCGAACGCACGATAAACGTGGAGGAGTTGGTGGCCGTCTGAAATGACGGGCAGGTTTGGGGCCGGGAGGATATTGGGTCCAAACCCGTCCGGCCCTAAAACCCCAGACCGGACGGGTAGTGGACGCCCTTGTGGCGGCCATCGTCAACGGCCAGAATCGTGATCCGGGTAAGCCAACAATCCTTGGCGATCATTTGGCCGCCACAAGGGCGGCCACTACCGGCGGAGACACGGGTATCAGGTTCCAACCGCCGTGCAGTGCCTCACCCCTGCCGCAAGTGGGCGACGGTTGCGCCCTCGCCGCCTTCGTTCGAGCCCGCGGCCACGCTGCGTTCCACGACCGGGTGGCCGCGAAGCTCCTCGCGAACGACCTGACGCAATGCCCCGGTTCCCTTGCCGTGGATGATCCGCACCCACGGCAGCCCGGAGAGATAGGCATCGTGAATGTAACGGTCCAGGATCGGCGAGATCTCTTCGGCACGATAGCCTCGCAGGTCGATCTCGATCGACACGTCGTCGACCGCGGCAGCAACAGGCGTGGCGCGCCGCGTCGACGACCCACCGCCAGCTCGCCCGATTCGTTCGAGGTTGGTGACCGGTTGCCGCAACTTGAGCGACCCCATCTGGACTTCGGCTTCGGCGCCGTCGACCGCGAGCACTTCGCCCTTCATTTCCAGCGAGACGATATTGACCAGGTCGCCGCGCCGAAGTGGTCGCCGGGACTGCACGACCGGCTCCGCTACTGGCGTTTTCTTCCGGCGCTGGGCGAGCCGGATCTCGCGCTCGGCGGTTTCCACCGCTTCGGAGGTGAGCGCACGGTCGGGCCGGGCGGTCGCCGGGCCGGATTGCCTGCGTTCCAGCTCCCGGA
>JBGTNF010000280.1:0-2771 GCA_041743205.1 Thermomicrobiales bacterium
CCGAACTGCCGCGACGCCTGCTCGGTGACCTGCTGGATGGTAACGTCCGGCCGCAGCGATTCCGGCGTGAAGAAGGCGGCGGTCAACACCCGCACGCTCTCCGGCTCGGTGATATTGGCGAGGTCGATCTCGTAGACCCGCTTGACGGTGCCGGTGAAATTCGTGTGGATCTCGATCCGGTCCAGATCCGAGACGATCAGGAGCGGCGGGTTTTCGAGATCCTCGCGGTATTGGGCGAGCTGGTCGTAGGCGGCCTTGAGGTCCTTGCCGAGGCCCTTGTATTCCCAGGCGAACCGGTTGCGGTACCAGACATCGGCCCAGCCCTGCCCGCCGCGCAGCTTGGACGCGCCCCGCTCGAAGGTGTAGAACTCGCCGTCCGGGTCGAGATCGGAGGGCGTGGGGTGGTTGATGAGGGCGCAGACATCGAGGAAATGCGGTTGCGAGGCGGACCGCTCTTTGAGGGTGTTCGCCAGCCACTTCTTCTGGAACGCGATGGGGTTCACGGCGGGGCATCCTGGGTCGCTGGTCGTCGGGTTCGCGCTTTCATGATACCCGAGCGGCGTATGCCCATGTTCACTGGCCGGTCTCGTGCCGTCCATGCCCACGGTGTCGTACTGGCCGGTCTTGTGCCGTCCATGCCAGGCGATGACCGCGCACCGGTTGCCTTCACCCAGCCGGCCAGCGCCGCGACCGCCCGCACTCGTGGCCGGCACAAGACCGGCCAGTACGAGGCCCCGAGGCTACCCGCGTCACCCCGAGCGCATCCAGCAGGGCCAGCGCAGCGAGTCTCTTCGCCGCCGCAAACCCGGCGACGCAAGAAAGGATGTTTCGACTGCGCTCGACATGACGTGGGGCGGGCGCCAACGGCCCTACCCTGCCGCGGGGCGGCCGCCCATCCGCGCCAGCCAGGCCTGGAGACCCGGTTCGTGCTCGTCGTGGAAGTGCCGGAAGAGATCGCCCGCCTGAATGCGCGCGGCGAGCGACTGGCCGTCCAGCCGGGGAAACGCCGCGGGATCGGTCAGCAGGCGGTCCGGCATCAGTGCGACGGTCGCCCGCAGCGCAATCCACTGGAGGGACGCTTCGGCCAGCGCCTCGTAGCTGGCTCGATGCGCGTTCCGCTCGTATATCCAGACGTTGACTGCCTGGACGCGCGCTTCGTCCTCGTCGGGACCAGCCCCAATTTCGTCCAGCGTGTACGGCCAATCGAGTAGCGGCGGAACCGTGCCCTGCACGGCGGAACGCAATTCCTCCAGAAACGGCTGGCGCCAAGCCGAGAGATGGACGATGACATCCTTGACCGACCAATCGCCGCAGGCGTCAGGCAGGTCGAGCCAGGCCAGCGGGATCGACGCAATGAAAGCGTCCCAGCCGGCGTGTTCGGCGTCGATCCGGCCGAGCGCGGCACGGTTTTCCACACCAGTCCGCGCGAGGTCTGATTTGCTGGCGCGGTCGTCAAGAAAACCCGTCAGACCACGAGCCCCGGTCGTATCGGCCCGGGAGAGGTCGACGCCCTCCAGATTGGCGTGAGTGAGATCGGCGTCACGCAAATCGGCGCCGGCCACGTCGGCGCCCTGCAGCTGGGCGTCGTGCAAGTCACTGCCGGCGAGGTTGGCGCCGCGCAGGTTGGCTCGTCGCAGGGACGTGTTGGAGAGGTTGGATTCCTTCAGGTTCGTGCCGGCTAAACCGATATCGTCGAGGTTCTTTCCTGCAAGATCGTCCTTGGGCATCGTGAACTCCCGATGGTGGCAAGGGGCGCAGGGGCTGCCAGGGTTGGCGGCGATCGGCAGGTTGCCGCGGCGCTAGTCGGCCTGACGGCTCGTGGCATCGTCCGGCGTCATCGCCAGCACCCAATTGTCGGTGTGGCTGAGCACCGTGTGCTCCGGACCAAGGCCGGACGGCAACATCTTGGCCTGTTGCACGGCGCGCTCCAGGGCTTTTTTGTTATCGAAGCCGAGGGCGTTGAGGACGGGATTGTTGACTTCCGTGATCTGCTTGCGCGGGGTGTGGAGCTTGGTCCGCCGCATCGCCTCTTCGAGATTGGCGGCATCGGGAATCAGGTCCAGCGCCGGCATGGTGAACCCGTTGAAGACCTTGAGCAGGGTTTCCGACGTTTCCTGCGGAAAGTGCTCCATGTGGATCCGCACCAGTTCGAGGAAAACGCCGTGGTGGGCGATTTCGTCGCGGCCAACGATCTGGAAGGCGCCGGCCGCCCCGTACTGCACCTTGTTCTGACGCTCCGTCGCGGTCATCCGCTCGGGCAGCCCGTACTCGTCGCGAATCCGCTTGCGCATTTCGTCATAGTTGAAATAGGTCGCCCGCTCCTGGACCATGGTGTAGCACAGCACGCCGAGGGGCGTATCGAGACCGGGGTGGTTCTCGCGCATCGTCCACTTGTGGGAGAGGACATCGTCGCGGTAATCCTCGAGCTCTTTCTCGGTGCGCCGCCCGGAATGGAGCAGCACCAGTTCCCAGGCCCAGGCGTGCTTGAGTTCTTCCATGCCCCAGGCCAGCTGCAGGTTGCGCCGGACCCGGTCGTTGTGAAAGAGGTTGAGACCGTCCTCGACGTAATCGCCAACGAAGTCCTCGACCCCGAGGTAGGCCTGGATGATGGTGATCGTGTCTTCGCTGAGGCGATCGCCGGACTCGCGCATTTCCTTGATCGGCAGTTCGTTGGGGACCCAGTTGCGAACCTTCATTGCCTTCTGGAAATAGCTTTCGAAGACGGCGCGCGATTCCTTGTCCACTGCCTGGGAGCGTGCTTCGCGCGTCCA
>JBGTNF010000281.1:0-6522 GCA_041743205.1 Thermomicrobiales bacterium
GGCCAGCTCGCCCAGCACGTAAAGCTTGAACACGGACGCAATGGCGAGCGGCGTGTCCTCGTTCCGGCCATGAATCGTGGCGCAGGCGCTGCCCCGGAATTCGGCGACCAGCAGGTTGCTCTCGGGCGCCAGGGGTTCCAGCGAACGATCGAGCGCGGACCAGGAATCGGTCGATGACTGGGCCGCAACCGGGACGGCGACCAGGCTGGCGACGGCAAAGATGAGGAGCAGGTTGGCCGACCGGGCGAGGCCCGGCGGGCGGAACGGGTGGTGCATGGGGTTGATCTCCAGTGAGCAACGTGGGTGGGAGCGGGAGAATCAATGAGCGACGCAGTCATGTCCGTACACGACTAGCGTACGTTCACAATGAAGCGTTGCGCAAGATGTGTCTTGGAGGCACGTCCGTTATGACTTGAACGCGTTATTAAGCTGATTCGTGTTAGGGGGGTTCGGCGCCAGGCGCCCAAGGGTGGGAGGGTGATGAACGGAATGAACCAGCTGGCGACGAATCAGCTGGGCGAGCATTACCGCGCGGCCAGGTCCGCCAAGAGGTTCGCCGCAGCCGTTTCCCCGGAGACGATGCAATCGGGAATGCCGACGCCGCGCAGGTAATTGCCCGCAAGGTCGATCCCGGGCAGCCGCGCGATCTCCGATTCGAGTCGGTCCACCCGCTCGAGATGCCCCAGGTTGTATTGGGGCATGCCGCGGTCCCAGCGGTAGACACGGGACATCGACGGCGTCACATCGACGCCGAGGATCTCCTTGACCTCGCACACGGCCAACGACACGAGCGAGTCATCATCGCCATCCAGGGCTGCTGTTTGGCCAGCCCGTCCCACGAACGCCCGCAGCAACACTTGCCCTGCCGGGGCGCGTCCGGCCCACTTGGACGAGATCCAGGTCACCGCCATCACGTCCCGCCCTTCGACGCGCGGCACAACGTAGCCGTAGCCGTCGAGGGGCTCCCGGAGCTGCGCTTCCGGAAATGCGAGCACCACCAGCGCGTTCGAGACGTGCTCGAATCGAGCGAGCACGTCGCTGGCTTCCGGCGCGACATCCGCCAGCAGCGGCGCCGCAGCCCAGCCAGGCACGGCCAGGACGACCCCATGAAACGACTCGGTGGACACTTCTCCTGATTCGGCGATCTCGAGCGCGTAGCCAGGACCGTTCGCGTTCTTGCCCAAAGCGCGGCAATCGGCCCCGAAGACCACGCGGGCGCCATTCCGGGCCAGCACTTCGAGCGCCCGAGCGACCAGTTCGGACATGCCGCTTTCGAAGCTGAGGAAACCGGTCCGGAGCGTGTGGTTCGGATCGCGCGAGGAGCGCTCCTGCTTCTGGGCGAGGGCGCCTCGGAGGATGCCGCCGTGAGTGAGCTCGGACGACCGGAGTTGCGGGAATGTCGCCGCCAGGCTCAGACGTTCGCCATCGCCAGCGTAGATGCCGGACAACAGCGGCTCGATCATGCGCTCGTACGTTTCCGGACCCAGCCGGCGACGAATGAAGGAGGCCAGCGATTCATCACCCAGGGTCGTTCGCGGGCGAATCGCCAGGTCCAGGGCCAGCCGCATCTTGCCCACCGGCGACATCAGGCGGGTTCGCAGCATGGGCTTCAGTTCCGTGGGAACCAGGCCGCTCATGCCTTGCGGCAGCGGCGCCAGCCGGCCCTTGTTCAATACGTAGGAGCGCCGATTCTCTGGAACCGGCGACACCAGGCGGTCCTCGATCCCGAGATCCCGGCTAAGGGAGAGCCCGCCCCGCTTCGAGGCGAGAAAGGCATCCGGACCGGCCTCGATCGTGAACCCGCCGGTCCGCTCGGTGAGGATTTTCCCCCCGGCCCGGTGATCCCGCTCGTACACCACGACTTCGAGCGTGGGATCGATGGCGTGGAGCCGGAGCGCGCAGGCGAGACCGCTGATCCCTGCCCCGACGACGGCGATGCGCCGTGTCATGTCGCGCTCGCCGCGAATCGGGCTTCCGGCTCGACCAGATCGCCGGAAGCCACTTTCTCCCGCACCATCGCGGCCAGGGAACGGAGCAGCAGGGGGTGATCGTTGAGCATCTCGATCCGTTCCAGGTGCATGCCGAGCCCTTCAGCCTGCTGGCGGAACTCGACATCGATGTCGAAGAGGATCTCGACGTGCTCGCAGACGAATCCAACCGGGCAAATGAGGACGTTGCGGACGCCTTCGCCGTGCAGCCGGGCGATGACCTCGCCGGCGTCGGGCCCGAGCCAGGGATCGGGTGTCATCGCCGCGCTCTGGTAGGCCCACTCCCAAGGCTGATCGGGCAGGCGCTCACGCAGGGCGGCGACGGTTTCCTGCAATTCCCGCTCGTAGGGATCGTCCCAGGTGCGGATCCGCTCCGGCAGGCTGTGCGCGGTGAAGATCACCGGCACCCCGGAGCGTTGGCCTTCCGGGAACTTCTCCAGGGCGTCCTTCACCCGCTCGGCGAGCGCGTCGAGGTAGCCGGGCAGCAAATGCCAATGGCTGATCTGGCGCAGGCGCACCGGCGATCCGGCCTCGTCGGCCCGCTTGAAGTAGGCGCCGATGCTCATTTTGGAGTAGTGCGGGGCCATGACCAGGCCCACCGCCTCGGTCACGCCGGCCTCGCTCATGTCGCCGAAGACATCCTTGATGAACGGATGCCAGTGGCGCATGCCGACCCAGACCTTCCAGCTTTCGCCGTCGTCGGCCTGGTCGTTGAGCGCCCGCTCGATGCCGGCCGCCTCGGCGTTCGTCAATTCCAGGATCGGCGATCGTCCGCCAATTTGCCGGTAGCGGTCGCGGATCTCTTCGGTAATGTGCTCCGGCGTCGGCCGGTAGTTGCGGACATCGAGCAGGTAGGGCCCGACATCGTCGAGCTTGTCCGGTCCACCGTAGGCGAGGAGCATGAGGTTGTGGGTTGCAGTCGTCATTGGTGTCGATCGTGGCGCCTGGGAATGCACGATGCATCCTGGCCGCCGGATCATATTTCCCCGATCATTGGTGAACGTAAGCCGCACGTCGCGGAGACGCGCCATCGATGCGCATGTCTCGTTCGTGGCGGCGCGAACGTCGTGATACAGATCGCCGCCACAGCAGTCCACTTCCTGAATACCATAATCAGGGGCGCATCGTTGTCAGGAGAACTCCGGCAAACACCCGATCGCGCTACCATGCGGTGAAGACGACTGACACGTAAATGGAATCGAGGATACGATGGCCGAACGAAAACCATCCCGCGGCATTCCGATCGACCGGGCCGATCAGGTCACGATCGTCGCCGTTGGCGTCGGCATCCTGATCGTCACCGCATTCCTGGTCGGGCTCCTGTTCTGAGCCCGGGCGCAGGAGTCATACCGGGCGCCTACTGGTAAACGCGCACCAGGATATGCGGCGTGCGCCCCTTGGGCGTCACCGTGTTCGCAATCCCGGCCTTCTTTTCCGGGTAGGCATTGGCGACGACGACCGTGCAATCAGCCAGGGCCCGCAACACGACGGTGTCGTTGCGCTCGGCGAACGATTCCTTGACGTCGAGCTCGCCACGTTGCTTGACCACGACGTGCTTGAAGAAATTGATCGGGTCGGCAACCTGCCCGCCATCGATGCCGGCTTTCTGGGCCGCCGCGAGGAGCGACGACGCCGTGGATTTCTTGATCGCCGTCTTCGAGTCGGCGTCGTCGTTGACCGGCAGGGGCGAGGTCAGCAAATCGTGCCGCGCCACCGAGTCCTCGACGATCTCGAACATCGGCGTACGGCGCTGGGAATAGAGCCTGTCCCCCACTTTCAACACCAGCGACGCGTTGGCGGTGATGGTCGTCGATGGCGAGAGCCGCTCTACGGCGCCGTCCTTGCCCACCGCCACGAACGACGCGACCTGTTTGCCGACGAGGTCGATGATTTGCACGAGCTGCCCCGAGGCAACCTCGAAGGCGGCGGCCGACCCCACCTCCAACTGCCGCGCTGACACCGCACGCCGGCCTACCAACACATTCGCCATCGGTCACATCGCATTTCCAGTTACGGAGGGGCCAAGGGCCACGCTCCCGCCCGGCGCGCGGGTCGTTCCCCGCTGTCAAGACCAATTGTCGCAGGATTCCGGCGCGCCGGTCCAATACCCGGCGGGAATCGCGGTATTCTGGTGCCATGCATCCCGTTCGATCCGGCCCAGGCGCCGCCATCGCATTCAAGGAGTTCCCAATGCTCACCTGTTCCAACTGCGGCGCCTCCGTCCGCGAAGGCGCCCGGTTTTGCACCACTTGCGGAACCCGGCTCAACGACCCGGTGACGACGGACGCGACCAGCGTGTGGGCCACGCCCGTACCTTCCGACACGGCCGCCTCGACCGACGAAGCGTTTCCGGACCCGGTCTGGACGGACGCCGCGGATCGCGCCCAGGCAGTGACCGATGACGAACGATCCGGCGAGGTTGACGCCGCGCCGGCTGCAGAGATCGAACCGGCAAGCGAGCCGGACGTGGCCGCCGTGGAGCAACCGGCCCCGACCCCTTCCCCTTCCACCACGGACGACGCGTTCAACTGGTCGTGGGGTTCTCCATCCAATGCCGATGAGGTCGATGACGCCGCGTCGAACCGCGGGGCCGACGAGGTCGAGGTGGAATCCGGCGTCGTGCCCGATCAGGACGACGCGTCCGCGACCGGGTCGGATTCAAATGAGCTGGTGGACGCCACCGAGATCGAGATTCTCGAAGTCGACGACAGCGTGGCAGACGCCGAGGTGGACGAGACACCAACAGATCCTGACCCGGACCCGGAATCCAGCGACGCGCTGCTCGTCGTCGAGGACGAAGAGGACGAACGGCAAGAGGAATCCGAAACGCTGGCGGCCTGGGCCGAGCAATGGCAGTCACCGGATTCCGACAACGCCCCGGGGGACGACACGCCCGGCATCCTGCCGGCGCCCACCGCCACTCCGGAACGGGAGCAAA
The DNA here is from genome assembly GCA_041743205.1 of Thermomicrobiales bacterium. Lineage (GTDB taxonomy): Bacteria > Chloroflexota > Chloroflexia > Thermomicrobiales > UBA6265 > JACCYX01. Next base: position 4,927 of record JBGTNF010000281.1, read on the forward strand.
CCGCCGCGGCCGCCCCCGGCGAATTCGAAGAAGAGGAAGATACGGTCGCCAGGGCGGAACGCCTGATCAGCGAGCTGCGGGCGATCATCCCGACGCTCGCCCGGCCCATGGTCGCGGCTCCGGATCCGGTTGTCGCCACCAACACCATCGACACCGGCAGTATCGCTGACGAACTGGAAGGAGCCGCACGGTCCGGCCAGTTCGACGATCTCCGCGATGTACTCCAGGCGGCGCGGGCGAACCCGCGCGATGTCGACACCATGCTCACCCTGTCGGGACGGGTCGATCGCCTGCTGGAACTGCTCGACGACCGGGACAACCTGGCGCGTGTCTCCGAAGACGCGGCTGAGCGCTTGCGGCCGACGGCCAGTGAACCGGAAAGCTGATCGCCCCACGAGAGCGGGGCGATGATCAGGGACTGAACGGCAGCGTGTCGCGGCTGAGGAAAAGATCGCTCCAGATTCGTGACGTCCGGACCTGCTCGAAGTCGATCATGGCGACGGTTTCGTCCACCGAGAGATCGGTGATCTCCATCAAGTCCGTATACGGCTGCCCGGTCAGGAGCGATGTGCCGTCGTTCCATCGGTATTCGACCACGTTCATAACCTGTTGCGCTTCCGCGGCGGAGCCGGTCACGATCCGGATCATGGCGGTTCCCGCTCCCTCGCCATCCCCAGTGGTCACGGCGCCGGCGGCCACCGCCGAGATCAGGCCGTCCCAGGACGGCATCGGCCCCACCTCCGCATCGGACCGGGCGATGAGGTCGTCGAGCGGGGCGTCCGCAACATCTATATCAATTGAAGCGCCAACGGCTGCGGGACCGAGCGCCATCGCCGAGACCGTCGTTTCCGGCAGCGTCCGCAACGACGCGCCGAACACCGGGTGTTCCGCCGCAGACGGCGTTTCACCACCGCTGGCAGCGAGAGCGGTTTCCAGCAACGCCTGGGTTGGCGCGCAAACCAGGGTGTCGCCGATGAGCGCGACATTGTTCAGCGTGGCCATGACGACGCGTTGCACGGGGTGGTCGAGGCTGATTTCGCCCTCGGTCCCGATTGAATGGAAGGAATTGCCAACCGACGTCACGTCCTGCGTGTAGCCAGCCTGCTCCCAGGCAATGACGATGTCGGCCAGTCGCAGCCCGCCCCGAAAGAGCGTGAGCTGGTTGGGCGGGTCACCCACGAGCAGGGTTTGGTCCACCACCAGCGGGTTGAACCCGATTGCATCCGTGAATTCGCGGACCTGGGAGTAATTGAAGGCGTTGCTGGCCGTGAGCCAGCGTCATCAAGGCCGGCAACCATTGTTCGTTCTCCTGGTCCGGCCCATCCTCCCCACGCGAGACGCCCAAAGCATCGAACTGTTGGGCAAGGTCGGCGTAGTACCAGTGGACGCCGCTACTGCCTCCATCGAGCATGGCTTGCGGAACGTGGGCGAGGAGACCGACGAGGCCACTCGGTCCGGCGACGACCGAACTCGTTTGGGCAAACGGGTTGTGGCCACTCGACGACGACCCGGATTGCGCCAGGAGGGTCCGCACGAGGGCGCCGGTTCCCAGGGCGGCGGCCGCGCTGGCGGCGAACAGCCGTCGCCGGCTCAACC
>JBGTNF010000282.1:0-3995 GCA_041743205.1 Thermomicrobiales bacterium
GACGGCGGAAAGCTCCTGCTCCACCTCCGCCAGGCGCTCGACCGTTTGGGCAACCAGGTCCTGGGCCACCGCCAGGCCTTCCATCGCCTGGGTCAGGCTTTCCGCGCCTCTCGCGTCCAGATCGCCAACCGGGGAACCAGGCGTCGCTTCCGGCCCGGCGGCCATGGCCGCCAGATGCTCCTCGTCCATCCAGCCGGTGGTCACCATCAGGTCGCCGATCGACACCTCGAGCGCGGCGGCGATCTGCTCCAGCCGGCCGCGGCGCGGCAGGGCGATGCCATCGTGTTCGAGGCGCGAGATCTCCGATTGACGCACGCCGTCGCCGACGCGCTCCGCCAATTGTTCATGGGTGAGACCGAGGTCCTGGCGCCGTTCCCGAATGAACGTGCCGAGCGATTTCTGCATGTGCCTGGCCATTCCATGATGCACGTCGCGGCGTCCCGTAGCCCCATGCATTCGATGCATAGCCACTGGTGACGCTGGATAAGGGAAACCGCTCCTGTCAAGCTCGCCAGTCAACGCTTGACCTTGGCGTTGAGCTTGAGACTGCACACCTGCGCCGATCCCGCATCCACACGAACGGATAATGACAAAAAGCACCAGTAGCAAGATTTGGATTGAATGGGGACTATCCTATGGTTAGCAGTATACGTTTTTTCGGCGGAACCACACGCGGCCACATCACCTTCGAGAATGGCCGGTCGATTACCTCGGCCATCGATCGGGAGATCTGGTTCGACCGCGATATCGACGGCCGCTGGCTGGTTTGGGCCGGTCGCCACGATGGCGTGGCGATCCCGGGCGACGACGATCGTCACGAAGACACCGGGGCGATCGTCGTCAGGGACCCCGGCACGATTGCCTTCATCGAACTGCTCGGCGAATTGTTCGCCAACCCCGCTCGGTTCCACGACGAGCCGACCTTCGTCCTCCCCCTGGTCGATACCACTTCCTGACCGCCGCCGTTCCCTGAACCCACTGCCGGATGACAGGCGTTCGCCTGAATGGCGGCTCTTGCGGCTCCTGTAGGACCTGACACGTCTTCCGGAGCGTGCAACGATCACGACCAATTCGCACGTAAGTGGCAAAATCGAATATTGGAGGAGGCGCAATGCCCATCGCAACGTTCGATCACGGACGGATGGGCGTCGTCGGAAGCGACGAAACCGTCGTCGCTATCTCGGATCTCCTGGAGCGGTACGAACCACTCGGACCCGGAGATTTCCTGCCCGACCTGATCACCCACTTCGGGGGCCTCAAAATGGACCTGGACAACCGGATCGCCGCCGGCGGCGGCATCCCCCTCCGCTGATGCCCGCCTCCACTCGCCCCTCGCCCGGCCCGGCAAGATCGACTGCCTGATGGGCAACTACCGGGAAGGGACAGACCGCCCGCTCCAGATCCTCGATCTCTTCTTCGAGTCGCCGGAAGGCATCTCCGGCGATGGCGACACCGTCGTCCTCCCGCCCCACCAGGCCGACATCTTCCACCACGAGGCCGAGATCGCGGTCGTCCTCGGGTGGCTCCCGGCGGGCGGCTATGTCGATTTCGGCGAGAGCCCGGCCCAGCACTTCAAGTACATGATTTTGCCGACGCTGGCGCTGGGCTTTTCGTCCGCCGGGCTCATGGCCCGCCTCGTGCGCTCGACGATGCTCGACGTGCTCAACCAGGATTTCGTGCGCACGGCCTACGCCAAGGGCCTGCCGCAGCGGCACGTCGTCATGCTCCACGCGCTGCGCAACGCGCTGATCCCGGTGCTGACGATCGTGGGCATTTCGTTCGCCCACATGCTGGGCGGGGCGATCGTGATCGAAACCGTCTTCAACCTGCCAGGGATGGGCCGGCTGCTGGTGCAAAGCGTGACCCGCCGCGATTTCCCGGTGGTGCAGGGAGCGGTGATGACCGTGGCCGCGGTCCAGGTGCTGATCATGCTGCTGCTCGATGTGCTCTACGTCTACGTCGATCCGAGGGTGCGCTATGGATCTCGCTGAGGCCGGGCGGCTGGACAGCCTCCGCACGCCGTCGAGCGGTCAGCGCTGGCGGCTGTCGTCGATCACGCCCTCCTCGAAGTACTACTGGGCCCGGCTCCAGCTGGAGAAACCGGCCGCGGTGCTGAGCCTGCTCTTCGTGCTCGGCATGATCCTGCTCGGCCTGCTGGCCCCGGTGATCGCCCGGACCGAACCCAACTTCGTCAACCCGGCGGACCGGCTCGCGGAACCATCGTCGGCCTACTGGTTCGGCGCCGACGACCTCGGCCGCGACGTTTTCAGCCGGGTGATCTACGGCGCCCGGATCTCGCTGCTGGTCGGGATCACGGTCATGTTCGGGGCTACGGTCCTGGGCTCGATCGTCGGGCTGGCGGCCGGCTTCTACCGCCGGCTGGACACGCCGGTGATGCGCGTGATGGACGGCCTCGAAGCCTTTCCCAGTATCCTGCTGGCGATCGCGATCATGGCCACCTTCGGGACCTCGACCCGCAACGTGATCGTCGCCCTCTCGATCGTCTACGTGCCCAACATCGCGCGGCTGGCGCCCAGCACCACGCTGATGAACCGGGACCAGCCGTACGTGGAATCGGCGCGCGCGATCGGGATGGGGAACGGCGCGATCATTTGGCGCTACATCTTCATGAACTCGCTCTCGCCGTTGATCGTGCAGGGGACCTTCGTGGTCGCCTTCGGGATCCTGGCCGAAGCCTCGCTCTCGTTCCTGGGGGCCGGGGTACCGCCGGAACCCCGGCCTGGGGCAGCATGGTCAGCGCCGGACAGCCGCGCCTGCAGCAAGCCTGGTGGATCTGCGTCTTTCCCGGCAACTTCCTCTTCGCGACCGTGCTGGCGATCAACCTGATCGGCGACGGCCTCCGCGACGCCTTCGATCCCCGCTCGCGCAAGCGCTGACCAGGCCGCCGATCCACCACGTCGGCCAATCCATGCCATCCTTGCCGGCAAGCGGCCCACATGAGTGGGAAACACGGTTGGTTGAAACCGGTAAATTTCGTACGGTTGCGTATCCAGCGGGGCCAGCTTGTCTCCGCCCGTGCTGGACAACATCGATCAACCTTCCCGAGAGTCGTTGCAGGGCCGCATCGCACCCGTTCGACATCCACACTACCCGACAGGAGCCAGACATGGACCCCGCTGCCAATTTGCCGGAACACGCGCAACGCAACCGCACCGCCTGGGATCGCTGGGCGACCGATTACGCCAAATGGGCGCCCCGGGCCTGGGCGCAGGCGGAACCGACCTGGGGCGAGTTCGCCGTGCCGGAGGCGGAAATCCACGCCCTACCCGACTCGGTCGACGGGCTGGACGTGATCGAGCTCGGCTGCGGCACGGCCTACGTCTCGGCCTGGCTGGCCAGGCGCGGCGCCCGGCCGGTCGGGATCGACAATTCCCCCGCCCAGCTGGCGACCGCCCGGGAGATGCAGGAGCAGTTCGATCTCAGGTTCCCGCTGCACCTTGGCAACGCCGAGACGCTGCCGATTCCGGACGCCAGCTTCGACCTCGCGATCAGTGAGTACGGCGCCTCGATCTGGTGCGATCCGTACGCCTGGCTCCCGGAAGCGGCCCGGGTGCTGCGCCCCGGCGGGCGATTGATCTTCCTTGCCAACAGCGTGGTGAGCATGCTCTGCACGGCGCCGGAGGACACAGTCGACGTGGCAGTTTGGGAATCGCTCAAGCGTCCGCAATTCGGGATGCACCGCTTCGAGTGGGAGGACGACGAATCGGTCGAGTTCCACCTGCCGCACGGCGAGATGATCCGGCTGCTGCGCGCCACCGGGTTCGAGATCGAGCAACTGATCGAGCTCCAGGCGCCGCAAGATTCCGAACACGTCAGCCCGCACGTGCCGCTGGCCTGGGCGCGGCAATGGCCCGCCGAGGAAATCTGGTGTGCCCGCAAAAGGAGTTCGACATGAACCACAACCGAGCTTATAGATCGACCCGGCGCGCGGCGATCGGCGCCGGGCTGGCGCTCGGTCTCGGAGCCCGCGCCGT
>JBGTNF010000283.1:0-7923 GCA_041743205.1 Thermomicrobiales bacterium
CGACGACGCGGCCACGCTGCCCGAACCGGTGGAACTGGCGGGACCGCTCGCGCACATTCGTTTCGCGTCCGGCGCCCTGACGGTCCGCCTGCACGCCTCCCCCCAACCTCTCCGCGTTCAGTGAGCACAACGGACCGGTTCATATGAATAGGCAAGATATTCCCAAACGCAGGATTTGGCTGTACCCTGTGCGTGTTCTTCATCCATCTGAAGACGAAATCAGGGTCCTGGGTCTCATGTGATTCACGCAGTCACCGTATCCCAAGGAGTCCATCATGTCTTCGCGCCACGCCATTCGCGTATTGCTGACCTGTCTGCTCGCCTTGTTCGGCCTGGCCCCGTTCACCGCCCTCGCGCAGGACGCCTCCCCGGTGGCCGAATCTGGCCCGCCAGTTGTCGTCGCCAGCGGGTTGACCAACCCGCGCGGCATGACGTGGGGCGCCGACGATACGCTCTACGTGGCCCTCGCCGGCAGCGGCGGCAATAGTCCAGCCACCGAAGACGCCCCGACCACGGCGGCGATCGGCCCCTTCAAGGGCGGTCCCACCGGCGCCGTGGCCCAGATCGTCGATGGCTGCCCGGTCGGCGTCGCCACCGGGTTGCCCTCGACGATGGCCGCCATGGGCGATGTGCTCGGAGCCGAAGACGTGGCGATCCTCGGTGACCAGCTCTACGCCGCGGTCGATGGCGGCGGCCCGGTCCACGGCAACGCCGAGGCGCCAAGCGGCGTCTACCGGATCCTGGCGGACGGCACGACCGAGCTCGTCGCCGATCTCTCCGCCTGGGTACGCGAGAACCCGGTGGCCGAAGTCCCCGGCGATTACGATCCCGATGCGGCCGGCTACTCGATCGTCGCCGACGAAGCCTCCGGCCTGCTCTGGGTCGGCGATCCCAACAGCGGCCAGGTGCTCAGCGTCACCGCCGACGGCGTGATCGCCCGCGTCGCCGATCTTTCCGCCGGTCACCCGGTTCCCACCCACCTCACGGCCGATCCCGAGGGCGGCGTCTACGTCGGCACGTTGACCGTGGTTCCGTTCACCGACGGTACGGCGAAAGTCATGCACGTGGCCGCCGACGGCACGGTGAGCGATGTCTGGACCGGCCTGACGACGGTGGTCGATGTCGCGGTCGGGGCCGATGGAACCCTCTACGCCCTCGAAATGTCGACCGGCAACCTGCCGGCGCCGCCCTTCCTGCAGCCGGGCACGGGCCGCGTGGTGCAACAGACTGCGCCCGACGGGCTCGAGGTCGTGGTCGATGGCCTGATGTTCCCGATCGCGCTCGACACCGGACCGGACGGCGCCTTCTACGTCGCCTCGCCCGCGATCGGGGCCAACGGCGGCGAAGGCATGATCACCTGGCACGACCCGACCGGCACGCTCGAAGCCCCGGTTTCGGACGGAGCGGCCAACGCCGCCTGCGCGCCGCTTCCGGAAACGACCACGGCTCCGCCAGCGGTCGCGAGTGAAACCGCGATCGCGATCCAAGACTTCACCTTCGTCGACGGCTCGCTGGAGATCGCGGCCGGCACAACCGTGACCTGGACGAACAACGATTCGGCCCCCCACACGGCGACCGCGGACGACGGGAGCTTCGACACTGGTACGATCGATTCCGGGGCCAGCGCCAGCGTCACCTTCGACACGCCGGGAACCTTCACCTACATCTGCGCCTTCCACCCGAACATGACCGCCACGATCGTCGTGACGTAGGGCGTGTCGGAGGTGACGCTGTGGCGGCGTATGTCACGCCGCCGCAGCGGCGGGAGCGGCAATCGGAACTCTCCGTGACCCGCCGACGTTGGTATTGCACCTCGGGTCCAGACGTTGTCGCCTCATCACTTCTTTCGGAGGTTGCCATGGACGATTTCCGCTTCGATCGCATTGCCCGGCGCCTGGCCCGGCGCCGGCTCTCCCGCCAGAACGCCGAAATGGCGCCCGGAATGTTTGCGGACATCGCTACCCGCCGCCAGGTGCTGCGTGGATTGGTTGGCGGCGGCATCGGGGTGCTGTTGCTGGACCCGCGCCACGCGGCGGCCCAGGCGAGAGGGATCCCCGAGGTCATCAACGCCTACCGCCTGGCCAATGGATTGGCCGCGATCCCGATCTCGGAGGAACTGAACCGGGTCGCCCAGGCGCACGTTGCCGACCTCGTGGCCAACAACCCCGAGGCGGCCTGCAACGGCAACCTCCACAGCTGGTCGAACAACGGCGCCTGGACGGGCGGGTGCTACGACTCGAACGATGACGCCACCTGGCCAATCATGTGGAACAAGCCGAATGAGATCGCCGGCTACGCGGGCCGGGGCTACGAGGTTTCGGCCTGGGCCAGCCCGTCGATCACCCCCGACCAGGCGCTGGCGCTGTGGCAGGGGAGCGCGCCCCACAATGACGTGCTCCTGAATAAGGGCATCTGGACGGATTTCCCCTGGGGCGCCATGGGCGGCTGGGCGGCCGACGGTTACGCCTGCGCCTGGTTCGGCCAGGAACCGGGCACGCCGCCGGCGGGAGCCCCGGCCCCGATACCGCCCGATGCCGGCGGGGCGACCGCCTGCCCGTGGGGACCCAACCAATGCCTGCCGGGCTACGTCTGGCGGGTGTCCCGCCCCGACGACCTGGTCTGCGTGACGCCGGAAACACGGCAACTGGTCGAAGATGACAACCTCCTCGCCGAAGAGCGCAAGGACCCCGCCTGCGCCGCAGGTGACTGCGAATTCGGTCCCGACCAGTGCCTGCCAGGGTACGTCTGGCGCGTGACCACACCCGACGACCTGGTCTGCGTGACGCCCGAGATGCGGTACCTTGTCGAGGAGGACAATTTCCTCGCGGAAGAGCGCAAGGATCCCGCCTGCGCAACGGCTGCTGTCGCCGACGCGGGAGCCGAAGAGGAGCCGGGTTCAGGCGCCCCGCCCGAAGAGAACACGGAGCCGCCGGACACGGCGGAAACCGGACCGGCCCCGGACGCGCCGTCGGAGGAAGACATGGGCCCGCCGACGGAGGTGGCCTCACCCGAGGTGAGCGAGTCCGAGCGGCCCGACCGGGACCGCGACGGCCTCTTCGACGACGACGAGACGGATGTCTACGGCACCGATCCCGACAACCCCGACACCGACGGCGACGGCAACGACGACGGTCTGGAGGTCTTCGACGGCACCGATCCGAACGATCCGGACGACTTCTCGCCCGGCAGCTGAGCCACCCGGGTCCTGGTCACGACGGCCCCGAGGCGAGACATACAACGGAGAACCCCCCGGGGGTTCTCCTTGCCCATTCGAGTCGCGTATGGGTTCACACAGCCTTCGCGAAGTTTCCAGGGACGCAGTCCGCAATCCGGGCGACGACCGATGCCTGCGCTATCCGAGGAAGCCGAACCGGTGCCCGCAGTGGGGCGGGACATCCGACGATCGCGCGTTGCCCAGCCAGATGTCGGTCAGGACCAATCGGCCCGACTCGTCGAACGTGAAACGCCCGTGCCCATCGAACCCGGTTGGCGGCGCGTTCCCGCCGGTGACGGCCAGGTCGAGCGTGCCCCCGGCGAGGTCGAACCTGTAGGTTCCCCAGTAATCGACGTACGACTCGAACGGCGTCCACGTCACCGCGAACGCGCCGTCCGCGGCAAAGACCAGCTCCTCGATCGGCAACGCCGGGGCGAGCTCCGTCCCAAGACCACAGGCGAACTGGGTTTCTTCGTACCAGTACCCGACGAAGGGGTTGGATTCCAGGGTGACGACGTAGACCTCGGTCGAGATGACGTGCCGTCCCCCGTCGAGCTCGGCGCGGACGGTGAAGCGGCTTCCGCCCGTGGCGGCGGGATCGATGGTCAGCACACCGGTTGCCGGATCCATCACGGCGCCGTCGTCCGGCGTGACGGACCAGCTGACAGAAACCGGTACGGGGACGAAACAGCGGATCCCGATCCCGCAGACCTCGTAATCGATGACGCCGGGGACAAGGGCGATGGCGCTGCCCGGCGGTACCCCGATCGTGCGGCCCAACGTCCCGGTGGCGGTCACTTGGGGCAGGTCCGCCGGCGGATAGGCAAGGATCGACAGGGCGTGCAGCATCTCATCGTCCAGCGCCGCCGGGCTGGCCACCTGTCGGGCCAGCCCGATCTGTGCGCCGAGACCGCACATTAGCCAGGCGATGACGAACAGGGTGAGGCAGCGCGGCCCTGGCCCTGGCAGTTTCATGGCGAGGTGGGCGTTGCGCCCGGTTCGCCAACGTCGAGCACGCCGATGTCCAGCGCGGTGGCGTGTCGCCTGCCCGAGCCGTCCTCCACTTCGACGGTAATCCGGACCGTCCGTGGGCCGGTGTCGTCGTCCCGGGTCACGACATAGCTGTGAACGAGGCCCGCGACGGTGTACGTATCGTCGTTGGCCGCAGCATCCCCGTTCAGGCCATCGTCGAGCAGGACCACCCCAGGCCCGACATTGAGATCGACCTCACGGTCGTCCAGCAGCGCGGCGAACCCAACGCCCAGCACGGTGTTGGTGGTCTCGACCGTAACTTCCACCGTCGCTTCGGAAGCGCGCTCCAACTCGATCGACCCGGGATCGAGCTCGGCGCCGACGATCCTTGGCGCTTCGCCGAGACCGGCCGAATCGATCTCCAGCGTGGCCAGTTGCTCGTGGAAATTGGCGCAATCGGCGCACCGGGTCGTACGCATCGCGTACAGGATGCGGCTGGCCTCGGCGTCCATCGTCGCCCGCACCAGCCCATCGGTCAGCACCGCCTCGTGATTGCCGCCGAGGCCCGTGATCGAGGCCGCCAGCAACCGGGTGGCCCCGGTTTCGGTCTCGATCAGCCAGCCGTTTGGGCTGACGAGCAGGCGCGACCCGTCGGCGCTCAACTGCAACGGATCCACGAACCCGGAATACGCTCCCAGGGCGAGGATTCGCGGCTCGCCACCGTCGCGCCGTCGCCGCTGATGGCTACCCGCATGACGTAGCGAGCCGACTCGCGCAGGACCCGAAGATTCTCGCCATCGCCGTCGACCGCAAGGACGTGTTCCGCGCCGCCGCCGAACACCCCGAAGACGACCTGGCCGCCGTCGTTCGCGACATCGAGCGGACGGCCATCGGCGTGGAAGCAGCCCGTCTCCTCGAAAGTGATCCCTAGCGCCTCGGCGACCCCATCGGCGCCGGCCACCTGCCGCAGGTCGCGGCCGTCGGCGATCCGCACCTGAAAGCCCTCGGTGGAAACGACCGTGACCCCATCGGCGCTGATGTCGACCTTGGATCTACAGAAACAGAAGGTCTGGTAGGGGTCGACCTCGGTCAGGCCGCTGCCGTCGGCGCCGATGGTGAAGATTCGGTTCGGGGTCGCCGGATCGCCGGTTCCCGGCGCATCGACGAACACGGCGGTCTCGCCATCGGCGCTGAAGACGGGCAACCCGACGGACCCGGATTCGCTCTCCTCGAAGTTCGTAATCTGGTGGTAGACGAAGGCGCCGTTGTCCAGCTGCCCTTCCGCCGGTTGCGCCAGTGAGCGTGGCATGGACACCGCCATGAGGGGGAAAACGAGGCAAAGGACCCAGAGAACGCGGCGAGCAACGTGGGCCATGTGCACACCTCTCATGAGACATTCATACCAATCGATGTGACCATAACGTGTCATTGACGAATGTTTGTGCCGATGGTGGCGGTCGAAACCCTCAAGCGCAATCACCAAAAGGCGACAGCATCAGGGCAAGTCGATTGGGGTCCTGGTTGCGCGGCGCATCGCATACTGGTGTGTACCGTACAGGTGAGACACCGACGCAGTGGATGAACGGAGGCACGGTGAGCCGCGGACGCCGACGGGGTCGCACGGATCGTTGCGCATGATGGGGCACGGGCGATCTGGCCAGAACGAACCATGGACTGAGTAGTCCGTCCACCGTATCGTGACGGGTTGTCGACGCCTCAATCACCGTCATCCCGAGCTGCCGGCCCCGCTGGATACTGCGGGCTGCGAGGGACCCCGGCCCCGCTCGATACGGCGGAGCCGGTACCTGCCTCGCCGAACCTCAGGACCGCCTATCGCTGCGCTGCGGCGTATCCAGCGGGGCCGGGATTCCTCCTTCGTCGGAATGACGGTTGGGGAAGTGTCACGATACGCTGGTCAGACTACTGGGGGCGTCGTTCGTCTATCCTGTCCAGATCACAGCCTTGGGCGACCGGTTGATCGCCCGTTCGGTTACGACAGGAGCGTGCAGACATGGCGATCATCGAGGTAGGCGCCCAGGCGCCGGACATCAACGCGACAACGGGTTCCGGCGAGGAGTTCCGGCTGAGCGATCACGCCGGTTCGTCACGGGTCATGCTCGTGTTCTACCCGAAGGATTTTACCTCCGGCTGCACCACCCAGCTCATCAATGTGCAACGCAGCCTGGCCGATATCCGCGGCGCGAACGTGGAACCGTTCGGCCTGAGCGCGGACGATGTCGACAGCCACAAGCAGTTCTGCGATGCCTACAACCTGGAGTTCGAACTTCTAGTCGATGGTGATCTTGCCGCCGCCCGCGCGTACGGCGCGGTCAAGCCGGAAGGCGGGATCCTGCGGTCGGTGTTCGTGGTTGGGGAAGACGGCACGATCATCTTTGCGCAGGAGGGCGCGCCGTCCTGGGATGACGTCCTCGTCGCCATCGCCGCCGGGGCGTAGGACTCCGCGGTCAGCCCCGACGAATGCGACAGCGCGGTTCAGTCCCGCCACATTCGGCGCGCCCGGTCGATCGCCAATGCGCTCGCCGCGCCCAGCGCGAACGCCGCCAGCAGGGCCCAGGCCAGGCGCACCTGGATCCGGGTGACCACCAGCCGGATCTCGATCAGCACGAAATTGTCGGCCACAAAGAGCACCAGCGAGGCCAGCGTCACGGCGGCAAAGGCCAACCACACGAGGCGCCGGTTGGTCAGCCGCCGGGGTCTGCCGGACATCCCGCGCGCGAGGTTATTCATCCTGGCCCTCGGGCGGGTCCGGGCGGCGCAGCTCGCGCTCGTCGTCCGTCTCGCCCGCGAAGAGGCTGACGATGGCGAGGTTGTCCGAGGTGACGCCGTCTACCCCGAGGCGCATCAATTCGTTGACGCGAACCAGGTCGTTAACGGTCCAGGCGAAAACGAGCAGGTTCTCCTCGGCCAGCCAGGCGGCGTGCTCGGCATCGAGCGCGGTGTGGCGGACGGTGACGCCATCGATCGTTTCGAGCAGCAGCTCGTTGGTCTGCAGCGCCCGCAGCCCCGCCTCGTCTGGCACGCTGAGCAGCAGGATGGCGTCCGGGGCCCGGGCGCGGAGCAATTGCAGCACCCACGGCGTGCGACTGGAGACGATGGCCTGGCGCGTCGGCGGCCGGGATTCCAGGAAATCGCCCACCAGCCGCACGTAGCGCGGCGACGAATCCTTCAGGTCGAGCATCACCGCCTCCGCCCCGAACGACGCCGCCCAGACGCGATCGAGCCGGGGGCCGCGGAACCAGCGTGGCCCCAGGAACGGCAAGGGCGGCGTGTGCGCCGAGTAGAGCACGCCGTCGATCTCGGCCACATCGACCTCGATCACGTCGGCGCCGTTGATGCGGGCCTCCAGCGTAGCCTCGATGCTGCCCCCGGAGTTGTGGGCCACCCCGAAGATCGCGCCATAGGCGGCGGTCGAGAAGATTTGCGCTTCCGGGTCGATCTCGGTGAAGAACTGGTTGGGCCGGCGGCCAATCGTCCATTCCTCGGCGCCCTCCGGGTTCACCAGGCAGTAGGCCAGCAGGTACAGGCTGCCGGCGATGACGACGCCGGCGAGGACGAGGAGCAGGACGCGGGCCGCGCCCGCGATCCGGGTAGCCAAGCCGGGCGGGAAAGCGTTGGCGGATGCGATGGGCCCCATGCGTCACTCATCCTGTTCCATGGCGCGTCGCCGGCGACATCCATCGTCTCCAATCCGGGCGCTACGGCCAATCACGAGCCTG
>JBGTNF010000284.1:0-4831 GCA_041743205.1 Thermomicrobiales bacterium
AGTGCCGGAGCGCGGTGATCCGCGTCAGCAGCAGCGATTCCGGCGAGTAATCGGTGGCCAGCAGCTCGGCCCCGGCCGCGAGGGCGACGGCGGCAGTAATCCCGACTCCAGAGCCGAGCTCCAGCACCGGTTGGCCGCGCACCGCCTCGGGGTCCTGCAGGATGGCCGCCGCGAGGGCGATGCCGCTCGGCCACAGTTCGGACCAGTACGGCAGGTTCTGCTCGGGGTCGTCGGCGGCGCCATCCAGCAGGGCGTCGATGCTCGCCGGCCGGGTGACCAGCAGGGACACATCCGTGCCGGGAATCGCGACCTGGTCATCACGAAGCTCGATCTTGGCGCGCAATTGGGCGAGGTAGTCGTCGATCCGCGCGGCGACGGCCGCCTGCTTGTTGCCGGGTGATGTCACGAAGCTCTCCGTCGTCATTCGGTGCGTGTGGGCGGCGTCCACGTCGTCATCGCGTCATGCTACCCGATTCCGGTTGACCGCCTCGCCGCTCGCGGCCACGGTGCGAAGCATGGGATCGCAACCAGAACACGTGGACACCAACCACCATCGTTCGGCGATACTGCGTGGAGTACGCGAACGATGGAGTCCGAATGTCCGGCCCGTCGAACATGGCAACGGACGAGGCACATTGGCGAAAGCGCACATGGACGCGCCAGGGAGCAAGGTGGATGACAGCGGCAGGACCTGGAGAAAAGCTGATCGGGGAGCTGGTGGGCGGCGGCGCTGCCGCCAAACCCCAGCGGGTGGTGACGTTTGGCGAAGCGATGATCCGGCTCACCCCGCCCGGCAATGAGCGCTTAGAGCGCACGCTTTCGCTCAACCTTACCGTAGGCGGCGCGGAGCTGAACACGGCGGTTGGCCTGACCTGCCTCGGCGTCGCGAGCGAGTGGGTGACCGCCCTGCCCGCAACGGGTCCCGGTCGACTCGTGGCGCGGTGGGCTCAGGCCAACGGCGTCGACGTTTCCCATATCCACTGGGTCGAAGAAGACGATGGGCGCACCGGTCTCTATTTCCTCGAAGAGGGGGTCGACCCTCGTCCCTCGGCGGTGACCTACGACCGGAAGAACACGGCGATGAGCCGGGTTTCGGAGGGAACGTTCGACTGGGAAACGATCCTGGCCGGAGCCACCGCGTTCCACATCTCGGGCATCACCCTGGCGCTCTCCCCAGGCGCCCGGGCCGAATCGATGGCGGCGGTGCGCGCCGCCAACAAGCTCGGCGTGCTGGTCGCGTTCGACCTGAACTACCGCTCCAAGCTCTGGAGCGAGGCCGACGCGCGAGACGCGTTCGTGGCGATCGTGCCCAAGGTCGACATCCTTTTCGCCTCGCGCGGGGGGCTGGGCACGTTCTTCGGGATCGAGGGCTCGCACGAAGACGTCATGCGCTCGGCGCTGGAACGCCTCGGCGTCGCCGCGGTGACGGTCACACGAAAACGGGCCAAGGGCAGCCGCCGCCTCAGGCTGCAAAGCCTGGCGCTGGGCCCCTCCGGGATGCTGGCCATCTCGGACTGGCGCGATGTCGAAGTGATCGACCGCGTGGGCGGGGGCGACGCGTTCGCCGCCGGGTTCCTCGCCGGGTACCTGGAGAACCCGGCCGGACTCTCGCGGGCGGTCAACCTTGGGGCTGCGGCAAGCGCGCTCAAGCACACCACGCCGGGAGATTTCCTGACGGCCACCCGGGCCGAGGTCGAAGCGGCGATGTCGGCCTCCAGCGCCGGGGTGCTGCAACGGTGACCATTGCACGCAGGGCTGCCGACCTTGTGTCGGCCCGTCGCATCGGGGTGGTCCGGTAATGCCCACTTGGCTTGACGGCGCCGTCTTCTACCACATCTACCCGCTCGGCCTGCTCGGGGCGCCCGCCCGCAACAAGGGCGGCTCCATTGAGCACCGCCTGCTGGCGCTTGGGGCGTGGGGCGAGCACGCCGCCGAACTCGGCTGCAACGCGATCTACCTCGGTCCCGTCTTCGAGTCGGCCTCGCACGGGTACGACACGATCGACTACGCCCGTGTGGATCGTCGCCTCGGCGACAACGCGGACCTGGCCACGCTGGTCGCCTCGTGGCGCCAGCGCGGCCTGCGGGTCATCCTCGACGGCGTCTTCAACCATGTCAGCCGCCAGTTCCCCGCTTTCCAGGACCTGCTGGAACGCGGCGCGGACTCCCCGTACCGCGACTGGTTCGTGAATGTCGACTTCGGGCAACGGAGCCCGCTCGGCGATGCCTTCTCCTACTACGCCTACGAAGGCAACTTCGATCTCGTCAAGCTCAACCTCCACAACCTCGATGTTCGCGAGCACCTGTTCGAGGTTGCCAGGATGTGGTTCCGGGAATTCGCGGTCGACGGCATCCGGTTCGACGCGGTCGACGGCATCGACCACGGATTCCTGAAGGATTTCGCGGCGGTTTGCCGCGAGGCGAACCCGGATTGCTGGCTGATGGGCGAGCTGGTCAACGGCGACTACCGCGAATGGACAGAGCCCGGCGAGCTCGATTCCTGCACCAACTACGAGGCGTTCAAGGGGCTGTACTCGTCGTTCAACGACCGCAACCTGTTCGAGATCGCCTGGTCGCTGAACCGGGAGTTCGGGCCGGAGGGCGTCTACCGCCACCTGCGGCTCTATTCGTTCGCCGACAACCACGATGTGAACCGGGTCGCCAGCCTGCTGCACCGCGCCGAGGACCTGGCATCGTTGTACTCCATCCTGTTCGCAATGCCCGGCGCGCCATCGATCTACTACGGCAGCGAGTGGGGCATCGGCGGCGACAAGGGCCAGGCCAACGACGCCGCGCTCCGGCCCGCGCTCAGCCTCCCCAAGGATGCCGACGCGGCCCCTCATCCGTGGCTGGCGCCGTTCCTCACGCAACTCGTGGCGGTGCGGCAGGCAAGTCCGGCCCTCCGCCACGGCGATTACCGCGAAATCCACGTTTCGGCGGAGCAGTTCGGCTTCCAACGCCGAACTGACGACGAGGTCGCCATCGTGGTCGTCAACGCCTGGGATGAAACGTCCAAGCTGGACCTCACAGTCGACCTCGACGACGGCGTCGCCTTCGTCGACGGCCTGGATCCCACTGTCGCGTTCACGGTCGACTCCGGGCAAGTCCGCGTATCGGTCCCGCCCAACTCGACCCGGATTCTGACTGCGTCGATCACCGTGTAGGGGCGGTCCAGCAGGCACCAGGCGTAGACTATTGGCACTTGGCATGCCTGCGTGTGACCGCCCGCTCACACCCGCCTTTCCGGGCCTGGTGTGCCGGTCCGCAACTACCCAGACCCACGGTTACGCAATCACGGTGCCGACATTGACGCCGAGCGGCGGGACGGCTACCATCCCCGTCAGAAGGGTGCAGGTTTTGGTCATGGGTTGCTTCAACATCAGACGATTTCGCAAACGCGGGGAGACCTCCGCGGATTGGGAACCGGTTCGATCCCCATCGAGCCATCGTCTGGTCATTGCCGGGCACGCCTTCTAACCTCCCACCCGATCCGAAAACGGAGACTCTCCCTCGATGTCGCTTCCGCACTGCGCGGGGCGGCTTTTTTCGTTCCGGCCACGCCGGAGGAAAGAGGGATGGCATGTCAGCGTCTCGTCAACGCCGGATCGATTACGCGCAGAACTTCCTGCACAACCCCCGACTCGTCCGCGACCTCGTGACCCAATCGAGTCTCGGCGGCGATGACCTCGTCCTGGAAATCGGGCCCGGTGACGGCGCCATCACCTCGGCGCTGATCGGCGCCTGCCGCCACGTGATCGCGGTCGAAATGGACCCGCGCCAGGTCGAGCGGCTCCGAAAACGGTTCGGGCAGGACTCCCGGCTGACCCTGTTCGGCGGCGATTTCCTCGACTTCCCGTTGCCGGCTTCACGGTACAAGGTCTTCGCCAGCATCCCCTACCACGCCACTGCGGCGATCGTCGGCAAGCTCACCACCGGCGTCGCTCCGCCGGATGACGCGTACCTCGTGATGCAGCGCGAAGCCGCCGACCGGTTCATGGGCAGGCCAACCGAAACCCTGGTGGGGGTGAGGCTGAGGCCCTGGTTCGTGCCGTCGATCGTCCACGAGTTCCGGCGCACGGATTTCCGTCCGGCTCCGGCCGTCGACAGCGTCCTGCTCGGGATCGAGCGGCGCGGGCAGCCACTGCTTCCGCCAAACCAACGCGAACGGTTCGACGATTTCGTGGTGACGTTGTTCACCGCCTGGAAACCAACCGTGAGGCAGGCGGCGCAGGGCACGTTCCCGACGGATGTGGTGAAGAGGCTGGATCGCGCGGTGGGCCGGGCGCTGGACCAGCGGCCGAGCCAGATCGGACTGAATGCCTGGATCGATGCGTTCGGGGCGCTCGCCGACCTGGACGACCCGCGCGCGTGGCGGGCGATCGACGGCGCCAGCGAGAAGCTGGAGCGCGAGCAGTCCGGTTTGACCAAACGCAGCCGAACCAGTGTGGCAGCGAGCCGCGAACAGCGAAAGGCACGGTAGTCTCGGTTTTCATCTTGGTAGGGGCCGGCCTTGTGCCGGCCCGGGCTCGGCGACCACCGATCAGCAGAAACGGGCGGTAATGCCGCCCGTTCCAAAGCTTACAATTTGGGCGATCTACGCGGCAGTGGTATCCATCAGGTCCCGCAGGGCCGCCGCATCTGGCAAGCCGGAAAGGCTGGCGACCAGCGAGGGGGCGGCGTGCAAAACCTCGAACCCAACCGGCTCTCCGTCAGCGTCAACATCAACATAGACGGATTCCGAGAGTTCCAACGTCTCCGCTATTTCATTGTCTGAAAGTTGAATATAGAGTGCTTTGACTTCGGGATCGTAGGTTAATGTGCTGGACTTCATG
>JBGTNF010000285.1:0-2325 GCA_041743205.1 Thermomicrobiales bacterium
CGCGCGACGATCGCGGCCCGCGCCGCCCTCGCCCGGAAGGCGACCGCTTCCGTGACGACCGGGGTCCGCGCCGCCCGCAAAGCTAACGGCCATCCAACATCAACGGAAACGAAAATGCCCTCGCCAGCAATGGCGAGGGCGTTGTGCATTGAGGTCAAATTGCTTGGAACTGTCGACCTTGCCGCTGCTCGAGTTTTGAACAGCGGCGTTTGGGTCTGCCGACGTTGACGGGAGGGCACACGGGCCCTCCCGTACAAGTGGCGACTCCCGGCTTACAGGTTGGCGTCGTAGGGGCCGGCCTGTGTGCCGGCCCGCGCAATCGATTGTCTCGCGGGCGGAGACAAGCTCCGGAGCCGTACGAGGGTGAGGAACTCCTGTCACGAAGCCCTTCGCTCTAATTCGCCTGTTCGGTGGCCTGCTCCGCCGCTTCGGTAGCGATCTCGGCGAAAAAGTCCTGGCCGGCGCCGGTGAAGGAAAAGCCGATAAGCGCCACGCACGCCAGCAGGCAAACGGCGATGATCCCGATCAGGATCATCAGCCAGAGCGGACGCTTGCGCGACGGCGGCGGACCAAGACTCGACATCCGCCATTCCTCTTCAACGGACGCGCCCGGCGCGGGCGCCTGGTCGAACGAGACGGGCGGCGGCATCACCGATTGTCGAGGCGTTTGAGTTTCGTTCGGCGAGGGTGCGGGCGTCGGTTCGCCGAGCCCGGCGCCGCAATTGCTACAGAAGTGATCGTTCTCGCCGTTTTCGTGACCGCACTGAGGGCATGTCCGCACGTGATCCAAGGCTCCTTGCGTCGCTGCGAGATCGTCCTATCCTGGGAATGAGGATAGCAGGTCCGTCATCACGGCGGCATCTAATTGTTCAGGCGTGGATCGAGCGCGTCGCGAAGTCCTATTCCCAGCAGGTTGAACGAGAGGGCGGAGAGGAAGATCAGCAGTCCCGGCAGGAACGCGTACGTCCACGACAGCGCAATGAAGGCATAGGCCTCCTGAAGCATGTTGCCCCACGAAGGGTCCGGAATCTGCACGCCGAACCCGAGGTAGCTCAGGGTCGCTTCGGTAATGATCAATCCTGGCAGGGCCAGCGACGACCAAACGATGACGAGCGAAATCACGTTGGGGAAGATGTGCCGCGTGATGATCTCACGGTTGGTAGCGCCCGAAACGCGCGCCGCATCAACATAATCGCGACTTCGCAACGAAAGCACTTCCCCTCGGATGAGCCGGGCCAGCCCGGTCCAGCCGAAGAGGGCGATGATCACCGCGATGCCGACCGGACCGGGTCTCCACCAGACGGAGACCAGCAGCAGGAGGGCGATCGTGGGGACCGAGATGATGATGTCCACGAAGCGCATGATCGCGCTGTCGATGAAGCCGCCGTAGAACCCGGAAATGGCGCCCAGCGTGAGGCCGATCCCCAAGGCGAAGACGAGCGCCAGAATAGCGACAGTCATCGAGACCCGACCTCCGTAGGCCAGGCGCACAAGGATGTCGCGTCCATTCGGATCAGTGCCGAGCGGGTGATCCCAACCCTGGAACCAGGGTTGGAGGAAGTTCGCCAGGTTGCCGACTGCGTAATCTTCGCCCGTGATCGCCGAGAGGACCGGGGCGCCGAACGCGAAGATCATCAGCAGCGCGCTCAGGAGCAGCGAGGCCATCGCGATCCTGTCTCGCCGCAACGTGCGCCAGGCGCGCTTGTAGTAGCCCGGCGTTGAGCGCAGGACCGTGCGGTCGGCTGAGCCGAGCGTGCCATCCGCGTCACGAGACGCTTCATCCGCACGAGAATCTGCGGGCGGCGCCAAACGGTCCCGCGGGTTCTTGGGTAACGTATCGGTCTGGTCTTGCATCGTCATGGTAGTGCCCCAGAAAGTGCGTTAGGGTCGCAAGAGTCGTGCGTGGGTGAACGCAACCTAATCGAACCGGACGCGTGGGTCGAGCGCTCCATACAGCACATCGGCGATCAGGTTGCCGACCACGGTCAGGATGGCGAGCATCATCACGCACGCCATCGCTACGGAGTAGTCGTTGGCCTGTAACGAAGACACCGTTAGTTGCCCGATGCCTGGGTAGGCAAAGACATTCTCGATGATCAACGCCCCGCCAAAAAGCCCTGGAATAGTTAACCCCACCAGTGTTACCAGCGGCAGCATTGCATTCCGGAACGCGTGGCCCATCAGCACGGCGTTGTTCCGCAGTCCCTTGGCCTGGGCGGTGCGGACGTAATCCTGACGGACGACTTCCAGCATCTGGGACCTGATGTAGCGCGTCCAGTCGGCCAGGCTCAGCAGCGCGAGGGCGCTGGCCGGGAGGATCAGGTG
>JBGTNF010000286.1:0-2857 GCA_041743205.1 Thermomicrobiales bacterium
GCGCCCGGCCATGGGGACCGAGACCCAGGAACGGGGCGCCGGCGACGAGTTGCGCCTCCTCGTCTGGCAGGCGCCGAGCGTGGCCGCCCCCCACAGCGGCTCCGGCGACAAGGATTTCCTGGCAGCGGCGCTGGTGGTCGAGCCGCTGCTCCACTTCCTGCCGGACGGCACGATCATCCCCAACCTCGTCACCAAGGTCCCCTCGGCGGACAACGGCCTGCTCGCCGCCGACCTCTCGACCGTCACCTTCACGTTGCTGCCGGGCGTGACCTGGAGCGACGGCGAGCCCTTCACCTCGCGCGACGTCCAGTTCACCTGGGAGTGGATCACCAACCAGGACAACGCCTCGGTTTCCTACTCGGTGTGGGACACGATCGCCGGGATCGAGACGCCCGACGAACTGACGGCGATCGTCTCCTACAAGAACCCCTCGGTGAGCTGGTTCGAGCCGTTCACCGGCTCCCACATCGGGCCGATCTACCCGGCCCACGTCTTCGGCGACGACCCCGCCAACCAGAACGAGGCGTTCCTGCTCAACCCGATCGGGACCGGCCCGTACGTAATCGAAACGTTCGCCGTCAACGACCAGATCACCTACGTCATGAACGAGAACTATCGCGAGCCGACCAAGCCCTACTTCAGCCGGGTGCTGATGAAGGGCGGCGGCGATCCGGCCTCGGCGGCGCGGGCCGTAATGCAAACGGGCGAGTACGACTTCGCCTGGAACCTGCAGGTCGAGCCCGAGATCATCGCCCAGCTCGAAGCCGACGGCGGCCAGGGCGTCTACCACACCTTCCCCGGCGTGCTGATCGAATACCTCGGGCTCAACCTCTCCGACCCGGACACGGAGGTCGACGGCCAGCGCTCGCAGAAGGACACGCCGCACCCGATCCTCGGCGACCTGGCGGTGCGCCAGGCGCTGAACCTCGCGATCCAGCGCGACGTGATCGCCGAACAGTTCTACGGCGAAGGCCAGCCGGCGACCGCCAACGTGCTCAGCGGCCTCGCATCGTTCACCTCGCCGAACACGGCCTGGGCCTACGATCCCGAAGAAGCGGGCCGGCTGCTCGATGCAGCCGGCTGGACGCTCGACGGCGAGTGGCGGGCGAAGGACGGCGTCGAGCTGGCGTTGACCCTGGCCGCGCCGGTGAGCTCGGTGCGGCAGAAGGAACAGGCGGTGATCCAGGAGAACTGGGAGGGAATCGGGGTCCGGGTCGAGCTGCAGCAGGTGGAAAGCACGATCTTCTTCGACGGCTCGCCCGGCAACGACCAGAACGCCGCCCACAAGTACTGGGACCTCGACCTCTCGGCCAACGGTCCGACCTCGCCGGTGCCGACGTCCTACCTCAACGCCTGGTACGCCGGTCCGGACGGCGAGAACATCGCCCAGGCCGAGAACGAGTGGCAGCGGGACAACACTTCGCGCTGGCAGAGCGCCGACTACGACGCGCTGTTCGAGGAGCTGTTGGCAGCGACCGACGCCGAGCGCGCGGACGAAATCCTGATCGCGCTCAACGACCTGGTGGTGGAGAACGTGGTCGCGATCCCGCTCGTGCAGCGGACCGACGCGCCCTACGCGCTGAGCAACCGGATCCGGCCCGAGAACGTGGCGATCGGCCCCCGCTTCGCGATCAGCACCTGGAACATCGCCAACTGGAACGTCATTTCGTAGGGGTCGATCCGCCCCGCTGGACGTATCGACCCGCGGTATCATTGGGACATACCCAATGAGGCCCCTGGTGAATAGCTGCCGACCGTGGCCGCGTGTCGGACAAGCTCCCGGCTAGCCAGGGGCCTCATTGCGCCTCAAGAACTTGGACTGTCATGTCTCGCTGGATACTGCGCAGCCAGTACTCATGCATAGCGGACCCGCACTACCGCCTCGCGGCAGATCCTTCGCGAGCGCGATAGTCTGGCAAACGTATTGTGGTCGGTTGCCAACACCTCCTCTACCGTCATCCCGAGGAACGAGGGATCCCCCGGCGAAGCCGGTACGGACCGGGCAGGCCCCAAATACCGCCTTCGGCGGGAGATTCCTCGCAAGCTCGGAATGACGGTAGGTGGGGTGTTGGCAGTACTCCAGAACTTCGTGGCACGCCGGGCGGATGTCATGCAGCCGCCTGGCAGTCTCCCGCTTGATGGATCGTCACTCGCTATCCGTTGACTGCCTCGAGGAAATATGGGTTCCTGATCTGCTCGTCCGTCATGAGATCGACGCTCCGGCCCAACAGACCCTCCAGCGCACGAGCGAACCGCATGAAGCGCCTGGCGACGCCCTGCTCATACCCACCAAGATCGACGATGAAATCGATATCGCTGGACGCTGCGTCGAACCGGTCGGTGGTGGCCGAGCCAAACACCTCAAGGCGGCGGATACCGAAATCGCGGCAGAGCGCCGTGATGGCGGACTGGTTGTCGGTGATCAGCGCGATCATGGCGGGGTGCCTCGGGACGACAGAGGTTCGAATCCTGTTGCCGCCCATTATGCATCCTGCAGCAGGACCGTAGATGAGCTTACGGGACGTGTAGGGAGCAATCCCAACATCAACCTCGCCAGCCTCTTGACACCACTAGAGCGCTGCTCTATGATGCAGGTAGAGCAGCGCTCTAGTGGAGAAGGACCATGCCGAACTCGACCGTATCCAAATCGCCCAAACCCCCGGCCACGAGCCGGGAGCGCTTCCTGACCGCCGCCCGTCACCTCTTCGCGACCCGTGGTTACGGGGCGACGACCACCCGCGAGATCGTGGCCGCCGCCGGCAGCTCGATGGGCAACCTGTACTTCTACTTCCCGGACAAGGAAGGGGTGCTGCGGGCCGTGCTGGCCGAGGCGATGGACGAGGCGGCGCGCATGGTC
>JBGTNF010000287.1:0-2317 GCA_041743205.1 Thermomicrobiales bacterium
AGCTCCCGGGTGCCCGGCGCTGCCCCGCGCACCTCGACGGCGGTCAGCGCCGGCTCGTCGAAGGCGATCACGGTGCAGCCGGTGAGCGCCGTGGTTTCGGTCCAGTGCCCGATCGAAACTCCTGGCAGGTCGGCGAGGGCGTCGTCACTCAGGCCCACGAGACGGTCGCTCCCGGAACGGCGATCACGATCTCGCCGTCAAAGACCTTCCCGGCCGTCGCCACCAGCGCCCCTGGATCGTGCTCCTCGAACATATGGGTCACCACGAGCGTCGCCGCGCCGGCGGCGGTCGCCAGCGCTGCCGCTTCGGTTACCGTCAGGTGGCCGCGCGCCTCGAACGGCAGGGCGTTACGCTGCGCCTCTGGCGTGGTCGCTTCGGCGAGAACCACGCGAGCTCCCGAGACGAAATCGGCTAGGTCGGCTGCCGGGCCAGTGTCGGCGGTGTAGACCAAATCGCCCGAATCGTCATCTGAATGCACGCGAATCGCCCAGCAGGGCACGAAATGCACGGTGGGCGCGAACGTAACGGTGAAATTGCCGATCGTGAGCTGGCCCTCGGGCGAGTACTCCGCGATCTCGAACACGCCATGGAAGAAGGTGCCGGCTTCTCCGTCCGCCGCGAAGACCGCGGCCAGGCGGTCGAGGAAGTCGATCCCGCCTGGCGGCAGCCAGAGCGGGGTGCGCCGTTTCGGCTTGACCGGGTTGTAGGCCAGCGAGAAGCGCAGCGCAATCAGGTCGAGCATGTGGTCGACGTGGAGGTGGGAGAGCACGATCCCATTCAGGGCGCGGAAGTCGGCGTGCTTGCGCAGCTCGAGCAGCGTTCCCGGACCCAGATCGAGAGCGAGGGTCGTCCCGGCGCTCGAAACCAGGTAGCCGGAGCAGCCTTGCCCAGTGCCGACCGAGGCGGCGCTGCCGCCGAGCACCGCGAGGGTCGCAAGGGTCGTCATTCTCGCTCCTCGTCCGGGGCTGGCGCGTCGACCGGTATCGTGAAGTTCCACGGTTCGGTGCGGACTGAGTCAAGGTGGGCGATGTCGTTCAGGAGGTGGGCGGTGGCGCCGTCCAGCCCAACTTCCAGGTGCGTCACGCTGCAATTGGCGACGGGATAGGTGGCGTAGTCGTTGGGCGAGCCGCCGTCGAGCTGGGCGATCAACGAGCCGATCACGCCTCCGTGGCAGACGACCGCCACGTGCCGGTGCTGCCAGGTGAGCGCGATGTCCGCGAAGGTCGTGAAGACAGCCGCGTGAAATCGGGAACGCGCGTCGCCGCCCGGCCACACGAAATGCTCGTCGAGCGGATCCGTGTGCAGCGTCATGACTTCCGGGTAGCGGCTGACGGCCTCGGCCATTGTCAGCCCTTCGGCGTGCCCGAAATTGATCTCCTTGAGCCGTTCATCGAGTGTCACCGGGATGTCGTGATGCCGTGCGATCTCGGCCGCCGTGACGTGGGCGCGGCTGAGCGGGCTGGCGACCACGGCGTCCAATGGCGCGGATTGCATGCGCAAGCCGACCTGCCGGGCCTGGTTCAGGCCCAGCTCGTCGAGCGCCATGTCGGTGTGACCGACGAGCAGATGCCCGACATTGCCCGGCGTTTGCCCGTGGCGCACCAGGTAGAGATGGGTGGAACCGGGCGTGGCGTGGCGGAGCCGCTCGAATATCCGGATTTGCGCATCGGCCGACGTCATGGTTGCCTTCCTGCGGGCGGCGGGCCTGGCCAGCTGCGTTGCGCCGCCCGCCGCCCGCCTCGTATACTAGGGCGATTTTGGTTGTCGCCTGAAAGGTGCGTGCCCCCTCGTGCTCCTCCCCGCATCGCCGTGTTCGATCCAATCAGGTTATCCCTCGGGTCCGATCCGGACCGTGAGGGTCGTTTTTTGTGGACGCTGGCCGAGCGTCGCGACAGGGGGCTGCGCATGATCGACGGAACGGTGCTGATCCGCGGCGGCCACCTGGTCGACCCCGCCACTGGCGTCGACGGGCAGTACGACATCCTCGTCCGTAATGGAATCATAGACCAGGTCGGCGACATCGAAACCGCGCCGGAGGTCCCCGAGTTCGACGCGGCGGGTTGCCTGGTGACGCCCGGCTGGATCGACGTCCACGTTCACCTGCGCGATCCGGGATTCCCGGAGAAGGAAACGCTGGACAGCGGCACGGCGGCGGCGGCGGCTGGCGGCTTCACGGCCATCGCCTGCATGCCGAACACGAAACCGGCGCTCGATGCGCCGGCCGTCATCAGCGACCTCGTGGCGCGCGCGGCCATTTCCGGCCACGTCCGGGTCTTCCCGATCGCCACGATCACCCGGGGCCGGGCCGGCGATGCGG
>JBGTNF010000288.1:0-7983 GCA_041743205.1 Thermomicrobiales bacterium
TACTCGCCTCTTGTCGAAACTTTCATCTGGCATGCCTCCTGAATGGGGGTATGCGCCCCCATACGGTACTCTACAGGCATCCGGGAGGTCGCGTCAAGAAACGGAAGATGGAGAAACGATCAGCGGCGGCGCGAATGCTTCCATGATGATAGTGTCTCGGTGATCGCCTCGCGCCATTCCGTCGAAATCGACGGGTTGCCCATGAGACCAGGCGCGATCTGCCGGTTCAGGTGCACGAACCGGTCGGCGGTGAAAATGCCGCGATAGCGTCCCGCCTCGGTCACGGGCACTGCCCACCGGTTCATTCGGTTCATGTTGAGTTGCACGTCATAGATCGAATCGTTGATATCCGCGATGTAGATCGACCGATCCATCACGTCAGCCACGGTTCGCCCCGCCACGCCCCCGGCCAAACCATCCAGCAGGTGCGAACGCCACAGCATGCCCAGCACTTCCCCGTTCTCGGTCACGGCAATATCGCGCGGGCCGCCCCGGAGCGCGAACGTCAACGGTTCCTTTGGCGATATCCCACCCATATCCCAAAGCGCATACTGCCCTACTTTCAGGCGGCGCATGGCCGATTGCACCCGCTCGACGCGAGCCTCGGCCTGGGCGGCGAAGAAGATGAACAACCCCAGCACAATCAGGATCGGGTTGCGTTGCCAGATACCTACCACCACGAACAGCACGGCAAACACGAGCCCGGCCGAAACGGCAATCGATGTCGCCCGGTCCCGGCCCAATCCCGGTGACAGCGCCGCGCGAAGCATCCGACCACCATCGACCGGGAAAGCGGGAATCAGGTTGAATGTCATGAGAAACAGGTTGAAGATCGCCAGGTAGGAAAGCAATGTGGCTGGCGTCATCGTGCCGAGCGGGCCGCTGGTGGAGAACAGGACATCCCACCCCACCAGGACGCCTGTCAGCATCAACGGTGGCATTAGCGCCACGGCGATCGCGAGGTTGGTGGCGGGTCCGGCCACCGAAATGAGGAACTCGCTCCGGGGCTGGGCGGGCATCTGCTCGATCCGGGCAACCCCGCCAAAGGGCCAGAGCGTGATATCCAGCACGCGGATCCCGAACTGCTGGGCCATCGCACAGTGCCCAAGCTCGTGCAGGAGGACGGATCCAAACACCAGCGTGACCAGCAGGAGGCCCAGGGCAAATGCCCCAAACCCACGGGCATCGCTGAATCCCCACTGCCAAACCGCCCACACCAATACGAGGACAAACGTGGGATGCACGTTGATGTCGACGCCGTACAGATGTCCGATCTTGAACGCTCGAAGCATGGACCCTGGAACCGTTTCTCAATGCGATTGCTGCGGAATCGACGGTGGTGCTGGTCTGGTTCAAACCAATCTGGTTTGCGCCTGACCACCTGTCATGGTAGTCGCCTCGCCACGTCTCGCACAGTGAACGTACGCCACGAGGCATATCATCACCGGCCAGAAGTGCCGTCGGGGTGGCCTGACCGCCCGGCGGGGTCTATACTTCACCGGTGCTACGCGCCCGTAGCTCAGCGGATAGAGCGCTTGCCTCCGGAGCAAGAGGCCGCAGGTTCGAGTCCTGCCGGGCGTACCAGATTACCCTATCGAGATCAGCGACGAATGACCCCGCCCCACGGTGGGGCCGTTCGTCGCTTCGGCGTTTAGCCGTGAAAGTCGGGCCATCGCTATGGTCATTCCCGACCGTCGATTGACCTTTCGGGGCGCAAGCGGGACCGTAGTGGCTGCTATCATGTTGGTCTTGCCGGGTTCGCGAAGAAGGTTTACATGGGATGTCTCACGCGTATCGCGCAGGGTTGGGTCATCGGCAAAGCCATTCAATGGTTCCGCAACCGCCGTGGCGGCGGACCCCAGCCGGGTTGATAGGTCAATGACCGACTTCGATTCGAAGATCAGCGCCATTGTGTTCGCGCATCCCGGAACAGGTTCGCTGGCCAAGCTGCCGGGGATCCGCGGGTGCGTGCCCTTTTCTCGCAAGCCTCACCGCCGGGCCGGTGATGCATGACGCTTCGACCGGCGACCCCGGACTATGAACACGTGGTGCTGGTGGACGAACACGATGTTCCCACCGGCACCCTCGACAAGCGCGAGGCGCACCACGCCGATACTCCCCTGCATCGCGGGTTTTCCGTGTTCCTGTTCGACCGGTCGGGCCGCACCCTTCTCCAACAGCGCAGCCTCCGCAAACCCACCTGGCCCGGCGCCTGGTCCAACGCCTGCTGCGGTCATCCCCAATTGCACGAAACCACCCTGGACGCCATGCAGCGGCGGATCGCAGAGGAACTCGGGCTGACCGGCGTCGACCTGAGCATCCTGCTCCCCGACTATCGCTACCGCTGCGAGCGGGACGGTGTCGTTGAGAACGAATTCTGCCCGGTAGCAGTAGGCCGGATCGACGACCTGCCGCGGCCCAACCCGGACGAAGTGGAGGCGGTTCGATGGGAACCGTGGGCGGACTTCCTGGCCGAAACCCGGCGTCCCAATGCCTACTCCGAATGGTGCGTCGAGGAAGCCGCGCTTCTGGACTCCGATCCCGCTTTCGCCAGGTTCCTGCGCTCCCTTGAGGAGGTGGTTGGCTGAATTTCCGACCTGTCAGCGGGTGCGTTTGGTGTGCAGGGTCAGGGCCGCGGTCACCAGCGCCAGGTGCGAGAAGGCCTGCGGGAAGTTGCCGAGAAGAAGCCCGGAAGCGGGATCGTACTCTTCGGCCAATAACCCCAAATCGTTCCGAAGCCCAAGCAGCCGCTCGAACAGCGCCCTGGCTTCCTCGTCGCGGCCCTGGAGCGCCATGACCTCGACCAACCAGAACGAACAGGCGAGGAACGCCCCCTCGCCAGGCGGCAGCCCATCCGCCTGGTGATCCTCAACGCGGTACCGCAACAGCAGTCCGTCAACCGACAGTTCGCGTTGGATGGCGTCGACGGTGGAAACGATCCGGGGGTCGTCGGCCGGCAGGAAGCCAACGATCGGCAGGAGCAACACGCTGGCGTCGAGCTCGTCCGATCCGTAGGATTGTGCGAACGCCCCTTGGCGTTCGCTCCAGGCCGAGGCCAGCACCTGGACCTTGATCTCATCCCGCACTGCCCGCCAGCGTTCCACCGGCCCGTCTCGCTGGAACTCCTCGGACATGCGCACGGCGCGGTCGAAGGCGACCCAGGCCATGACCTTGGAGTGGGTGAAATGCCGCAACGGACCGCGAACCTCCCAGATACCCGCGTCCTCCATTCGCCAGCCGTCTTCCAGCCACGACAAGAGATGCTTCAACATGGCCCAGGAGAAATCGGATTCGGAGCCGCCGTGAACGAGGGTCAGGTAGGCGGCGTCCATCACTTCACCGTAGACGTCGAGCTGAACCTGTTTCGACGCGGCGTTGCCGACCCGAACCGGGGCCGAGTTCTCGAAGCCCGGCAGCCACTCCAGCTCGCGTTCCTCCAGGCGGCGTTCGCCGGTGATGCCGTACATGATCTGGATTTCGGCCGGATCGCCGGCAATGGCGCGGAGCAACCAATCGCGCCAGGCGATCGCTTCGTCCCCGTAGCCTGCGCGCAACATCGCCACCAGTGTGAGGGAGGCGTCCCGCAACCAGCAGTAGCGATAGTCCCAGTTGCGCACACCGCCGAGCCACTCCGGCAGCGAGGTCGTCGGGGCGGCGACGATGCCGCCCGACGGAGCGTAGGTAAGCGCCTTGAGGACGAGCAGCGACTGGCGGATGACGTCTTCGTACTCGCCGCCGGTGCTGCACCGGCCGGACCAGTCAAGCCAGAACGCTTCAGTCTCCCACAGGGCGACCTCGGGCTCGATAGCGGCCGGGAGCGGTTCGTGCGAGGGATACCAGGTCAAGACGAAGGGCGTCCGGTCACCTTCGACTACGTCGAACTCGGCCACCGTCGTCAGGTCTTCGCCATGCGCTTGGACCGGGGCGCGCAGGCACAGCGCATCCGGTCCGGCGACGGCGAGCAGGGCTCCGTCGACCCGCCGCACCCATGGGACGATTCGCCCGTAATCGAAGCGGACGGCCAGGGTCGATCGCATCCGGACCGTCCCGCGCAAGCCCTCCACGATGCGCACGATATCCGGCGCGGTCCCGCGTGGCGGCATGAAGTCGATGACGCGGACGGCCCCGCTCGACGTTTCGTGAATGGTTTCGAGGATCAACGTGTCGGGACGGTAACGCCGGCTGGTGTGGATGACGGGATCGACCGGCGCGACAAGCCAGCGGCCATGTTCGGGGGCTCCGAGCAGCGCCGCAAAGCAGGCCCCGGAATCGAAACGAGGGAAGCAGCACCAGTCGATCGACCCATCGCGGCCGACGAGGACGCCAGTCTGTAAATCGCCCAGGTACGCGTAGTCCGCAATTCGCTGCATGAAACTCCCTGTTCCGTCTTCTACGCGTCACGTTCTCACGTTCTGGCGTGGACCCATGATGCGTGTTTGCTGACGCGGTCTGCCGAGGCGACGCCTCCGCAGACCGGGTTTCGTCAATCGCCGGTATCCCCGGAATGGCGCGCCTGCCAGGGCCAGCGCTCCTCGATTTCCACCACCAGCGCCCAGCTCAGGAAGGTTCGGATCACCACCAGCAGGCCCAGGATCGCAACGCTCTGGAGCGTCGGTTCGAAGGCGACGGTGCGGATGACGTCGGCCGCGACCAGGATTTCCAGGCCGAGGAGCAGACCCGAGCCAAGCCTGGCCCGGAACGATTGGTAATGAGCCTCGCCGGTGTTGCGCCAGCGATTCAGGAAATAGGCCCCGAAAGCGAACATCATGGTCACCGCGATCACGGCAACCGCCAGGAGCTCGATCGCCAGGGCGACGTACCCCACCAGATCGAGCAGGACATCGACCCGCTCGCCTTCCGGCTGACCCTGCATCGCCGGCAGCGCTTCGTCCCAGTCCAGCATCCGAACATCCTTCCACCTCGGGCGCCGATCGCCGTCCAGTGCCCGTCAGGCGCGTACGCCAGCCAGTATGACAAGAGTTCGCGTGCTGATTTCATCGTAGCGCCAATCGCCGCCCGGAATGGACGAACGCGCGGCGAAATTGCTTTCGAGTGGCCTCTTTTCACGCCGATTCGGGCGTGGAATACTGACGTGGGTCAACAAGCCACATCGTTACCGGGCGCAGTCCTGCCCCCGGGGGTCCCTGGTCACATGCCACGCCGAACGATCAGCGCTGACGGGAGCACCTCATGTCCCATGTCGACGGACGACCACGCACCTACTTCAGTCCCACCTGGGTCCTGCTTGGAATACTGGCGTTGGCACTGTTCCCGGCAAGCGGATCGGCGGCTCCAGCGGAGACCGACCGCCGGGACCGGGCGACAGCGGCCGATAGCGATGGCGACGGGATCGCCGACGATTTCGATCCAGACGATGACAACGACGGCGTCGCCGACGATCAGGAAGGCGCCGCTCCCGGCCCTGACATCCTTGCCCCAGACAAGGACACGGACGGAGATGGCATCAGCAACGTGCTCGATCCGGATGACAACAACAACGCCGTGACGGATGAGAACGACCCCTCATCGTTTCCGCCGACGAGCGACGGCGGATCGTCCGGTCCGGGTGCTGGAGGCCCATCGACCTCGCCGCGTCCTTCGAACACGCGTCCGGACACGTCGGATGACGACTCCAGTAGCGGACAAAGCGATCTGGTGATTCAGGCGTTGCCCGACACCGGCTCCGGTTCGACCGTGGCCCAATCGTCGGTGGGACTGGTCGCGGCATTCGCAACGGCCCTGACCGCAACGCTCGGAGTGTTCGTCCTTGCATGGCAAGCGCAGGGTTGGCTTCGTGGTCGCTGATTGCGTTTCGATGCGCATTGGACAACAACCGACGCACTTGGTCGAGTGTTCGCCGCATTGTAGCTACCAGCGAGCACCCCAGAGCCTTCTCGCTGAGCAGTTCGTACAGCGCACTTAGCCGCCAACCTCCCACCTCACTCCTGACCTGCCGCGAATCGTGTTGTTGACGACAACACGATTCGCGGCTTCCACATGCGTGTTGGCCCGCGTCTCGAGGCGACCGAGGCGCGGCCCTTGGCGCCCATGTCGACCCCGTGCTACGGCCGCCCCACAGTGGCGACAACACAGGTGCAAACGGTTGTAAGCAATGTACGGACATGTGTGTCAGGAACGTGTATACTCTAGGGGAAAGGCGTGTAGCGCGCGACTATGCCGTTTGGAGCGAGCGCCGTCGATTCCTGTTTGCCTGGAGTGCAGGCGCACGCTGGCCTCGGGACGATCTTTCGCCCTGTGCCGATCGTATTGCTCAGCTCGCCCCGGTCGCGCAGGCGCCAGCAGCTTGAGGAGGTGGCAACGTGGTCTTCCGTCGAGACAACAAGGTTGACTCGTTTCAACGCCAGATGAGCGCGCTCCGCAACCAGCTCGGAAGCACTGGCGACGAACTCGATCCAGCACAGGACAACATGCCCGAACTCGACGACGAGTTCCCGGACGACAACGCCTACCGCAACCAGGCCACCACCGGCGCCCAGGACTCTGGCGCTTACAGTTTCGGTAATTACCCCGCCCCGGCCGGCCGGCCAGGTCTCGATCCGGTGGTGGCGGAAACCCTGACTGTTCCGGATATGCCGCCGGTCGACGGCTCAATCAGCGTGGTGGCGACCGACGCCTCCTGGAAGGGCGACATCACGTCGGAAACCAGCATCCAGGTGTTCGGCAAGGTTGAGGGGACGCTGACGGCGCGCGAGGACATCTGGATCGCCGAGGGCGCCGAGGTCGACGCGACGATCACCGCGCAGCGCGTCATCATCGCCGGCAACGTGAGCGGCAGCGTGATCGCGTCCGGCCGCTTCGAGGCCCTTCCCAAGGGCCGGATTTCGGCTGACGTGTCGGCGCCGGTCTCCGTTGTCCACGAAGGCGCCACGATCAATGGCAGCTTCCGCGCTGCCGGGTCGGAGTCGAGCGGCGAGGGCCGGTCGGACCGGCCCAGCGCCGCATCCGTGATCCAGCGTCGCACCCGCACCGCATCCTGAACCACCCCGGCGACCGCGCCCCCAAGGAGCCTTCATCATGTCCATGCGCAACTACGACGCGACCGCCTACCCATCGCAGGGTGATTTCCAGGCGAACAGCGGTGAGGAAGAATCGGTCAGCGTCTTCGACCGCTATTCCGTGTTCGACGGCACGTTCAACCTGACCCGGGATCTCCGGGTCGAGGGCCAGGTCAAGGGCACGATCAACTGCAAAGGCACGCTGTTCGTCGCCCAGGGCGCGACGGTCGACGCCGTGATCGAGGCCGAAAACATCACGGTCGCCGGGGACCTCGAAGGCGAAGTCAACTGCCGCGGCAAGATGCAAATCCTCGAAAGCGGCAAGGTCAAGGGCAAGATCACGACCGGCACCCTGGTGATCAACGAAGGGGCCTTCTATGAAGGTCAGCTCACCATGGAAACCGGAGACCAGTCCTACGGGTCGCCATCCGCGCGGTCGACCAGGCTCCGCCCATCGCCAGCGGCTATTTCGACCGGCAGCGCCAACCCTCCCGACCCCGAGCCGGCCCGCGAGGGTCGGGAGGGTCGGGAGGGTCGCGAGAGCAGCGCCTCCGGAATTGCCGGCGGCAACACGTTCATTCGGCGGTTCGGAGGCCAGGAGCAAACCTGGGACGCCAACGAGGACCGCGGCGACCGCAACGACACATTGGACACGCCGTCGCCGCCGGACCGCTGACCACCGGGACCGGAAAGGCCCCATGCTATACTCCAGAACGCTCCTCGACACCGCGACGCGACGCAGTCCGAGCATTGAGGGAACCACCGATTAGGTCAGCGGCGAGATATGCAACGCGCAGAGATCGCTCCCATCCCAATCCCTGATTCCCGGCTCACCGTGGGCCGCCGCGCTGTCATTCGGTGGGTCAGTGGGCTCTCGCGGCGCGGATCTGGAGACTTTCGGCTACCAGCTTGAGGTGCTGAAAAGCCCCCGTTAGAGATAGCAGGTCGAGCTCACGTGAAATTGCCA
>JBGTNF010000289.1:0-11642 GCA_041743205.1 Thermomicrobiales bacterium
GCGCCAAGCAGGGCTGCGCCCGCGCCCAGGGCGCCCGGCAGGGCCGGAACCGCCAGCTCGGCACGGAGGGAAGGGCCGAAGAGGTCGAACGCACCGGCGATGCCACCGAGCACGATCACCGCCTCGGCGCGAAATTCCGCGACGAAGGGTGCGAGAAAGCGGCCCAACGCTGCGCCGTAGGCCGCGAATACCTCGCCGCTGGCGCCAGCATCGCGCCGCGCCGCCTGGGCCGCCGTTTCCGGCTCGATCGGCACATCGCCCGCCGCCCGCAAACGGCTCTCCAGTCCACGCGATGAAAAATAGTCGTCCGCCCGAACGCCGCCGGCTGGAAACGGGTAGAGCCAGCCGTTGGCGGGAACGCCGTTGCCGGAGGTCTGGACGGCCCCGTTGATGACGAATGCCGAACCGAACCCGGTGCCCAGCGTCACCCCGATCACCCGGCCATAGCCGGCTCCGGCGCCGTCGAGGCATTCGCCCATAATGGCGGCCTCGGCATCGTTGCGGAAACGGATGGGTCGATCTCCCCACTCGAGCCGGCGGCGAAGCTCGTCCCCCACGTTGACGCCATAGAGCGATTCGTACTTTGCCACGCCCTCGATCCGGCAAACACCGGTGTCATACTCGAAGGGGCCGGGAAATGCGAGCGCAAGACCCTCGGGCGCCGGTCCCGATTGCTCACGTGCATGGCGATCCACGATGCCGGCGACCGTGGCGAGAATCGATTCCGCGCTCGCGCCGCTGTCGATCGGCGTCTGGGTTCGGCCTTCAACCGCGGCCGTCGCCAGGGCGACAACCCCACTCTTGATCGACCTGCCTCCCACATCCAGCGCGACGACACATGCCCTTCCGGCCACACTTGTCCTCCGTCCCTGCCCGAGTCGCCATTGGGCCACCCGTTGCCTGACCATTTCGACCCTTCGGTCCGCCGGGCCGCCAGCTTGACATCCCCTCCCTATTCTGATGTGATTCTCGCGAAGTCGCGAGGGGCGCCCCGAGCGGTCCTGGCGATCGGGTCAGTCAATAATCCGGAACGGCGAGGAGGTCGTGGTGGTCGAGCCAGGTGAACAACGACAGCCTCCTCCCGAAGATGAAGCCACCAATCCTGGCCCGTTGAACGCCTACGATGCGGCCCCATCGTTCCCGATCCCCGGCGACCGGATCGACACCGGTTACGAGCCGATGGCCCGGACGATTGCAACCGCCGTTGCGGACGGCGCCCAGCAGATCGCGATTGATGGGTTCGGTGGCGTACCCTGGGAACACCTGAGGGCATCGCTCGACACCCATTGCCGTGCCCTCGGCGTGTTCCTGGCCTGGCGGGACGTCACTAACGACCTCCTGAACGAAACCGAACTCGACGCACGAATCTCGCCCTTCCTGGGCGGCGTCGATCCGCTCTTCGGGCGGCTCTTCGATGGAGACCTGCGGGACTTCTTCGATACCGAACGGCTCCGGTCCACGCGCGACGAGCCAGGCGATGGCCCGGTGGCGGTCTATGGCGCCGGGGCGGCCCTGGCCGGCACGCCGGACCTCATGATCTACGTGGACCTGCCGAAGGATGTCATCCAGCGCTCGCTGCGGAAGGGAACGTCGACGAACCTCGGTTCCTTGCGGCCGTTGCCGTTCGCGGAGGCGTACAAGCGAGCCTATTTCGTCGACTGGCCGGTCCTCAATCGTCACAAGGCGCGGCTGCTCCCCGAAATCGACCTCTTCGTCGACCTCCAGGATCTGGTGATGCCGGCGTCGATTTCCGGTGACGACCTCCGCGCCACGCTCGACGAGATCGCCTGCCATCCTTTTCGGGTGCGGCCATGGTTTTCGCCCGGCCCCTGGGGCGGCCAGTTTCTGAAGCGCCACGTCCGGGGGCTGAACCAGGATGTGCCCAACTACGCCTGGTCGTTCGAGCTGATCGTGCCGGAGAACGGCCTGGTCCTCGGGAGCGACGCACGACTTGAATGCTCGTTCGATCTCCTGATGTACCACGCGCACGAGCGGGTGCTTGGCCGCGCCGCGCCGCGTTTCGGGCACGCCTTTCCGATTCGCTTCGATTACCTGGATACGATCGACGGCGGCAACCTTTCGATCCAGTGCCATCCTCGTCCCGACTACATTCGTCACTGGTTCGGCGAACCGTTCACCCAGGACGAGTCCTATTACATTGTGACCTGCACGCCCGGGGCGCGGGTGTACCTTGGCTTTCGCGACAGCGTGGACCCCGACCGGTTCCGGGAAGCGGTGGAAACCTCGCATGAGCAGGGCTCAACGGTCCCGATCGACGACTACGTTAACTCCTCGCCCGCCCAGCCGCACGATCTCTTCCTGATCCCGAGCGGAACGATCCACGCCAGTGGGACGGGCAGCCTCGTCCTCGAAATCTCGGCGACGCCGTACATCTACACCTTCAAGATTTACGACTGGATGCGGCGCGACCTCGAGGGCAACCGGCGGCCGCTCAACATCGAGCGCGCCTGGGACAACCTCGATTTCGAACGCCGCGAAGCCTACGCTCGCGACCGGCTGCGCCCCGAACCCCACCTCCTGGCCGAGGGACCGGGTGGGCGCGAGTGGTTCCTGGGCACGCACGACGACATCTTCTATGCAGTCCACCGCTACGATCTCGATGGCGAAATGCCGGTGCCCGCCGACGACCGCTGCCATGTGCTCAACGTGGTCGAGGGCGAGGCGGTGACGGTGCAGACGAGCGATGGCCGGCGGGCGCGGTTCAACAATGGCGAGACGTTCGTCATTCCCGCCGCCGCTGGCGACCACACGCTCGCGCCTCTGGGAGACGGACCGTGCAAGATCGTGAAGGCGTTCGTGAAGTAGCCATCGGCTGAGTTCCGCAATCCACCAGCACATACGTCAAGCGGGCCGTGCCCACCCTGGTACGGGTGATACGCATTGCTGACATGCGCGCTGGTCCGGCGCGTAGCGCTTAACTGTCATTCCGTAACGAGCCGCAGGCGAGTGGAGGAATCTCCTGAGGAGGCCCGCAGGCCGACGAAGCCCAAGTATCAGGTGGTCGGGCCGCGGCGGCGTATCCAGCGGGGCCGAGATCCCTCTGGTCGGCTGCGCCTCCCGACGGAATGACGATCAACCGCTTCGCGCCGAAGCGCATCACCCATCTCTGGTA
Source organism: Thermomicrobiales bacterium (assembly GCA_041743205.1). GTDB lineage: Bacteria > Chloroflexota > Chloroflexia > Thermomicrobiales > UBA6265 > JACCYX01. The sequence goes on from JBGTNF010000289.1 coordinate 3,134, forward strand.
ACCGCGGGGTGTGCCGGCCACGACTTGACATCGCCCGCCGGGAACCGTATCGTATCGGCACACGAGTCATCATGTCATCATAACCAGTTGCGACGGGGAAATGGCCATGCAGCCAGGGTTCCAGGACGCGGTCGGAAATCGATCGTGACCGCCAACGTTGTCCCAATCCCGAAGTATCACAAGGTCAAGGAGGCGCTGCTCGGCCAAATGGCGGACGGCGCCCTGCACCCGCGCGCGCCAATCCCCTCCGAGGCGGAGCTCTGCCAGCAGTTCGGCGTTAGCCGGATCACGATCCGCAAGGCGATTGGCGACCTCGTCCATGAGGGGCGGCTGCGTACGGTGCAGGGCAAGGGTACGTTCATGACCGATCCGAAGGTGGGGGAGCGGTTCATCCAGCGCTCGCTTGGGCTTCACGAGGAGATGGAGCGCCGCGGCCTGCGCGTGACGACCCGCGTCCTCCGCCAGGAGGTCGTCCCCGCCTCGCCCGAAGTGGCCAGCCGCCTCCGGCTGGCGCCAGGGGACCGGGTCACGATCCTCGAACGGCTGCGGTCGGTGGAGCACGAGAAGCTGCTGCTCTCGGCCACGTACATCCCCGAGGCGCTGTGTCCGACTTTGGCTCGCGACGACCTCTCGTATGGTTCGTTGTACGTGCTGTTGCGAACGAAATACGACCTCTCCATTGCCCGCGGGGAGCATAGCCTGGAGGCAGTGGCCTCCAGAGAACGGGAAGCCGGCCTGCTCGGCATCGATGTGGGCAACCCGCTCCTTCTCCTCGATACCGTGATGTATCTCGGCAGCGACACGCCCCTTGAATACTCCCGGGTCCTGCAGCGCGGCGACCGCGTCCGCGTTGAGCTCGACTTCCTCCCCGCATCCAGCGAGGACACGTCACCGGCAGTCCCACGTGGAACCAGCCTGGTTAAAGGAGGTGGTCCGGACGGCCCATGAGACCAACGCGATCCCCAGCCCCGTATTCCCAGGAGGAAAATCCATGACAACGGCAGACACCAGCACCAGTGGCCTGGTCCAGACCCTGATCCACGGCGATCTCACCCGGCGCGATTTCATCGCCCGCGCCGCCGCCGCCGGCATGTCCCTCGGCGCCATCGGCGCCGCCTTGCAAACCCGCGGGGCCACCGCCCAGGACGCCGAACGGAGCCGGACGGTCATCTTCGACATCGACGGGGGCCGTTTGCAGTCCACCACCCTGTGGAACCCGATGGTGCCGGGCTTCCGGGGCGACGCGGGCTACAACCAGGCGCTGATGGAACCGCTCTTCATCCTCAACTACGAGTCCGGCGAGATCGAGCCCTGGCTCGGCGAGAGCTTCACCCCCAACGAGACGCTCGACGCCTGGACCCTCAAGCTCCGTGAAGGGATTACCTGGAGCGACGGCGAAGCCTACGACGCCGACGACGTGGTGTTCTCGATCCAGATGCTGGTCGATGGCCCGGCCGAGCTGGCCAATGCCGCCGCCATGCAGCAGTGGGTGGCCGCGGTCGAGAAGGTGGATGCCCTGACCGTGCAATTCACTCTCACGGACGTCAACCCTCGTTTCCAGCTCGATTACTTCTCCGTCAGGGTCGCGGGAAGTCTTCCCATCCTGCCCGAGCACATCTGGCGCGACCAGGATCCGCTTACCTTCGAGAACTACGACGAGGCCATGGGCTGGCCCGTGTTTACCGGGCCGTACACCCTGGCCAGCGTCAGCCAGACCGAGCTGGTATACGAGCGCAACCCCGAGTGGTGGGGGGCGGCCACCGGGTTCTTGCCGCTGCCGCAGCCCGAGCGCCTGGTCTGGGTGGCAAACGAAACCGAGGAGGTCAAGGCCGCCCGGGCCGCGAACCATGAGCTGGACAGCGTCATGGATATGACCCTCGGCGCCTACGAGGCGCTCCAGGCCCAGAACCCCGACATGATCGCGTGGGTGCCGGATTTGCCGTACTCCTGGCTCGATCCCTGCGCGCGCCTCCTTTCCCTGAACCACACGGTGGCGCCCTGGGGCGAACCGGCGATGCGCCAGGCGGTCAGCTACGCGATCGACCGAGATGTGGTGGTCGCGATCGCGTACGAAGGATCGACCGCGCCGGCCCGGTACTTCTTCCCCGCCTACCCGCCGATGGAGGAACTGGTCGGGCTGCTGGACGAAGCAGGGCTGTACGAGCAGCATCCCGTCTTCCAGTCGAACGGCGACATGGCCCGCCAGCTGATCGAAGGGGCCGGCTACGCGATGGGTGACGACGGCTACTACGCGCGCGACGGCGAGCCATTGCAGCTGCTGATCTCGACCCACGAGTCCTTCATCGAGCTGCAGCGCGTGGCCCAGGTGGTGGTCGAGCAACTCCAGGAGATCGGCATCAACGCCACCACGCGTTCCCTCGCCGGCGCCACCTGGGATGTGAACAAGGCCCAGGGCCAGTACGAGGCGGTGGTCGATTGGGACGCCTGTGGTTCCGTGAACGAGCCGTGGCTCTCCATGTCTCGCTACACCGCCGAGTGGGTAACGCCGGTCGGCGAGCGCACCCCTGGCAACAACAACCACATCCGGTGGGCGAGCGACGCCTATAGCGCGCCGGTCGAAGCGATGTCGACGCTGCCGCTCGGCGATCCGCAGGTGAGTGAGCTGTTCGTCGAGGCATCGGCGATCTGGCTCGAAGAGCTGCCGTTCCTGCCGGTCACGCAAGCGAAGAAACTGGTTCCGTTCGACACGTACTATTGGACGGGGTGGCCGAGCCAGGAGAACAACTACCTGCATCCGCCAACGTGGTGGAACAGCGCGCACAAGATCATCCACAGCCTGCAACCGACCGGGAATTAGCGACGCGTCTCCGAAGCGAGCGGCTGCCTGAGTACATCGTCTAAAGCTGGTTGTCATTCCGACGAAGGAGGAATCTTTGGGTACAGGCCACTTGTGGGTCGCCTGTCGGCAAGATTCCTCGCAAGCTCGGAATGACAATCCGCGCGAGACGCAGTGCTGGTCCTATCGGTCTGGGAGTTCGCGCCGCGCCGGGGAAATCCACGATGCGCGGCCAGGGCGGAACGGGGCGCGGTAGCAGGTGGGCGACGTGGAGACGGCCACCGCGGCAGGCTTGGGGAATGGGGAGAGGGGTCCATGAGAAGCATCACCGCAGGCTACCTGGTCCGGCGCATCGCCATGTTCTTCTTCACGATCTGGCTGAGCGCGACGATCGTCTTCATCATCCCGCACCTGGCTCCAGGCGACCCGACGGCGGCCATGATCAGCCGCCTCAGCGCCCAGCAAGGGTTCATCGAGGGCAGCGAGCAGATCATCGAGGCCTGGCGGGTGCGCTTCGGCCTTGACGCGCCGCTGCCGGTCCAGTACCTGCGCTACATGCAGAACATCGTCACCCTGGATTTCGGTTACTCGCTTTCGCAGTTCCCGATCGAGGTCCAGGCCATGGTGGCCCAGGCGATCCCGTGGACGATCGCGCTGCTCACCGTCGCCACGGTTATCTCCTTCCTCCTCGGCACGCTGGTGGGATCGCTGCTGGCCTGGCGCAAGACGCCTGGCCTGCTCAAGGTGCTGCTTCCGCTGACGCTGACCTTCACGGCGATCCCCTTCTACATTCTGGGAATCGTGCTCATCTACCTGCTCGCCTTCGGCCTGGGCTGGTTCCCGATCGCCGGCGCCTACGACCTCGGCACCGACCCCGGCTTCACCTGGGCGTTCATCTGGAGCGTGATCGAACATGGGACGCTGCCAGCGCTTTCGATCGTGATCGCAAGCATGGGCTTCTGGGCGCTCGGGATGCGCGGCATGATGGTGACGGTCGCCGGCGAGGACTACCTGACCCTGGCCCGGGCGAAAGGCCTGCACCCGCTGCGGATCCTCTTCCGGTACGAAATCCGCAACGCCATCCTGCCGCAACTCACGTCGCTCGCACTGAGCCTGGGGAGCATCGTCGGCGGCACGGTGCTCGTGGAATACATCTTCGGCTATCCGGGCATGGGCTACCTGCTCTACCAGGGAATCATCACCTCGGACTACACCGTGATCCAGGGCGTCGTCTTCATCCTGATCGCGACCAGCGCGGCAGCGGTCCTCGTTATCGACCTGCTTTATCCGCTGCTCGATCCCCGGATCACCTACGAGAGGAAATGACCCATGGCAACGCTGATCGCCGATCCGGGCGCCACGCACAAGGATGCGCCGGGCCGGCGCTGGACGATGATCTGGCTCAACCGCAAGTTGATCGCGGGCGGCCTGATGATCGGCGCGATCGTGCTGCTGGGGATCATTGGGCGCCTCATCTGGGACACCGACCTGGCCCGGGTAGCCAGCTCACCCCTCAACCTCCCGCCCTTCTGGCTGGAAGGAGGCACCCTCGACCACCCGCTCGGCACCGAGAACAGCGGCCGCGACATGCTGGCCCTGATCGTCACGGGAGCGCCCGCCACGCTGCGGGTCGGCCTCATCGTCGGCCTGGTCAGCATCAGCCTCGGCATCCTGCTCGGGTTCACCGGCGGGTATCTCGGCGGCTGGCCCGACTACGTGATCCGCATCCTGTCGGACACGGCCCTGACCATTCCAACGCTGGCAATCCTGATCGTGATCTCCTCGTACGTGCGGGAGATCGACGTGACCACAATGGCCCTGATCGTGGCCATCTTCGCCTGGGCGGGCCCGACGCGGGTCATTCGCGCCCAGGTGCTCACGCTGCGGGAGCAGGGCTACGTGCGGATGGCCCGGATTTCCGGGCTTTCGACCTTCGACATCATGTTCAAGGAGATGATGCCCAACCTGTTGCCCTACCTCGCTGCCAGTTTCGTGGGGAGCGCCTCGGGCGGGATCCTGGCGGCCGTGGGGCTGGAGGCCCTTGGCCTGGGGCCGCAACGGATTCCCACGCTCGGCATGACCATCTACTACGCCCTCGAAGGCTCGGCCATCCTCCGCGGCATGTGGTGGTGGTGGGGCGCCCCGACGCTGATCCTGGTCATCGTCTTCATCGGCTTCTTCCTGATCACGATCGGTCTCGACGAGATCGCCAATCCACGCTTGCGGGGAGGCGACAAGTGAGCGAGCCGGAGAACGCCACCCCACGCAAGGTGCTCGAGGTCAAGGACTTGCGGGTGCACTACGCAACGCCGCGCGGCGAGGTGATCGCCGTCAACGGCGTCGGCTTCGACGTCTACCGAGGCGAGACCCTGGGCCTCGTCGGGGAATCGGGCTGCGGCAAGTCGACGACGGCGATGGCGATCCTGCGCCTGGTCCAACCGCCCGGCCGGATCGTCGAGGGCCAGGTGACGCTCGACGGCACGGACATGCTCGCGCTCGGCGAGCGGCGGCTCCGGGACGTGCGCTGGCAAAAGATCTCGCTCATCCCCCAGGGCTCCATGAACTCCCTCAATCCGGTAATGCGGATCCGGGACCAGATCGCGGACGGCATCGAGACGCACCAGGGACGGCAGCCGCGCAGCGTGCTGAAGGCGCGGATCGGGGAGCTGCTCGACCTCGTGCACCTGCCGGGCCGGGTCGCCGACATGTACCCGCACGAGCTGAGCGGCGGCATGAAGCAGCGCGTCTGCATCGCGATGGCGATCGCCCTCGACCTCTCGCTGATCATCGCCGACGAGCCGACGAGCGCCCTCGAAGTCGTCGTCCAGCGGGTCGTCGCGGAGACCCTGCTGGAGGTGAAGGGACGCCTGGGCGTCTCGATGATCCTGATCGGTCACGATATGGGCCTGCAAGCCCAGCTGGTCGACCGGATCGCCGTGATGTACGCCGGGAACATCGTTGAGATCGCACCGGTCAAGGCGCTGTTCGCGGCGCCGCAACATCCCTACACGCAGCGCCTGATCGCCTCCGTGCCGTCGATCCGGGAGCGTAAGCCGCTGATCGTGTCGGAGGAGCGGACGCCCGACCTGCGCCAGCCGCGCCCGACCCCGGTCCTGCGCCAGGTGGCCCCCGGCCATTTGGTCGCGGAGGCCGCCGATGTCTGACGCACCGAGGAATGAGAGCGCCGGCATGAACCCACCATTGCTGGAGATTCGCAACGCCACCAAGACCTATACGGCGTCCGGCGAAGCAGTCACGGCGCTGAAGGATGTGAGCCTCGAGATTGGGGGGCAACCGGCGACGATCACGACCATCGCCGGCGAAAGCGGTAGCGGCAAGTCGACCCTGGCGAACGCTATCCTGAGCTTCGTGCAGTTGGACTCCGGCCAGGTGATCTTCAAGGGCAACGACATCGCGACGCTGGACCGGCGCCAGCGGCTGGACTACCGCCGGGACGTCCAGGCGATCTTCCAGGACCCGTTCAGCGTCTTCAATCCCTTCTATCGCGTCAACCACGTCTTCGACATGGTGATCAAGCGGTTCAAGCTGGCGCGGACCAAGGACGAAGCCAGGAGCCTGGTCGAGGATGCGCTGAACCGGGTCGGGATGCGCGGCGACGAGGTGCTCGACAAGCATCCGCACCAGTTGAGCGGCGGGCAGCGGCAGCGGATGATGATCGCCCGCGCCTACCTGCTGCGGCCCAGCCTGATCGTGGCCGACGAGCCGGTCTCGATGGTCGACGCCTCGCTCCGGGCCATGATCCTCGACATCATGCTGCGGATGAAGGACGACCAGAACATTTCGTTCCTGTACATCACGCACGACCTCAGCACCGCCTACCAGGTCGGCGACGATATCTGCATCCTCCACAGGGGCGCAATCGTCGAGCGGGGCGATGCCCGGGCGGTGATCGACAACCCGCAGCATGACTATTCCCGTTTGCTCATCGGGTCGATCCCGGTGCCCGACCCAAACGTGAAGTGGGATACGAAGATCGTCCTCCCGATCGAAGAGTGACGACGTGTGACGCGAATGAAGGGGGCGGATGACTGATGAGGCCGGCGCGAATCCTCCTTGGGCGCCAGCTCTGGCTGGAGCTTGACGACTCACCGGAACGGCTCACCGATCAGGTTGCGGTTGCCACCTGGCAACTACCTGGACTTGTGAACGGGCGATCCGCTCCCGGCGCCGGTCGCCGGCGAGGTGGCCCTGGCGGCAGGCGACGGCATCGCCCTCCTGTGGGGAGCAACATCGCCGCGCTGCCCCGCTGAATGGACGCCCTGCCCCGCGCTGGATGTGGCGGCCATTCAGCGGGGCAGGGCGTCCACTACCGAGGACGGGAAACGGTCATTCGAAGTTCGCACAAGACGTCAAGGGAAAAGGGTTGTACATGTACAGCGGCATCGACACCATTTACCTCGTTCACCATAGCCATACCGATATAGGCTACACCCATGACCAGCCGATCGTCTGGGATTTGCATCGCCGGTTCATCGACACCGCGCTCGACGAATGCGAGCGCGATGCCAGCAACGACGCTGACCACGCGTTCCGCTGGACAGTCGAGACCACCGCGATGCTCATGCACTGGCTCGAATCGGCCCCGGCGTCGCGAGTGGACCGCTTCGTCGAGCTCGCGAAGGCTGGCCGGATCGAGGTCACCGGCATGTACGTCAACATCACGCCCCTCTACGATACCAGCCAGGTGATCGACAGCCTGGCTCCCATCCGTTTCGTGCGCGAGGAGCTTGGCCTGCCGGTGCGGCACGCCATGAACAGCGACGTCAACGGCCAGAACTGGCCGCTGGTGGACGCGCTGCTCGATGCCGGGATCGAAGGGTTCTCGATGGCGACGAACATCCATTTCGGTGGCTCGCCGCTGGCCTGGCCCAACGCCTTCAAGTGGCAGGGGCCGAGCGGGCGCTCGATCCTGGCCTGGAACGGCTGGGACTATGGCTTCGCACGCGACATCGGCGTCGGGGCGCAGGTCGAGGAGCTGCGCGACATCTGGTGGCCCAGGCTGGACGCCTGGCTCCGCGAGCGGGACTACCCCCTGCCGGCGATCATGCTCCAGGTCTACGACGTCTTCGGCGACAACGGTCCAGCCTGCCCGGGACTCGCGGCGGCGGTGGAGGCGTGGAACGCCGCGGGTCACACGCCGCGCCTCCGGATCGCCCTCCCCGGCGACTGGTGGGACGCCGTACGCGAACACGAAGACACGCTCGAAACCTACGCCGGGGACTGGACGGACTACTGGAACTTCGGGTGCGCATCGAGCGCCCGCGAGGTCGCGATCAATCGCGCCAGCCGGACCCGGCTGCGAGCCGCCGATGCCGCTGGCGCGGTGCTCGAAACCCTCGGCGGAACCCGGGATCCGGCCCGCCACGCCGTCGCCGGCACGCGCGGCCAGGCGTGGCATGCGCTCAACCTCTGGGACGAGCATACGTGGGGGGCCGATTGCAGCATCCGCCAACCGGATGACGAAGACACCGCCACGCAGTGGAACCACAAGGCCTCGTACGCCTATACGGCGCGGAGCCTGTCGACGATGCTCGCACGCGACGCCGTGGCCGAGGTCGCCCGCCATGTGCGGCGCGACGATGACGGCGCCCTCTTCATCTTCAACCCACTGCCGTTTCCGCGCACCGTCGCGGGACCGATCCCGACGGCCATCGACGGTGCGCTGCGGGGCCGGCCGGAAGATCCCACCGC
>JBGTNF010000290.1:0-5487 GCA_041743205.1 Thermomicrobiales bacterium
GCGTCGCGGCGCCCGAGACGCTGGCCGGAATCTGCGATTCGATCCGCTCATCGAGCTGGCGGACAAGCGCTCGGGATGATTCAGGTTCGACGGTCGGGTCCGTTCGCGCGGAAAGCAGCGAGCGGGCGACGGCCGAGAACCCGGCGTCGTCGATCACGCCGGCGCTCGACAACTCCACGACGTGCGCGGCGGCAACGGACCAGAGCGCGGTCCACGGGTCTGGAACCGGCCGGGCCGCTGACCAGTCATCGAGATCATTTCCGCTGGCGGAACGTGGCCCCTTCCCGCCAATGAAACTCAAGACATTGGAACGGGCTGCCTGATCGCTCATGAAATCACCTGTTGACGCCGTAGCAAAAGAAGAGTGCGCAGGCGGAGTTGCCACGCATTGTGCGAACAGCATAAAACGCAACGTCGGCCCACTCACTCGTTCGTGACTCCGACGTTGCGTTCGTTCGCATTGCCACGTTCCAAACTGGTACTATGACCGCCTAGATCACGCGTCGAGTTCCCCGTAACCGTCAAACAATTCTGCGACGATGCGGCCCCGTATCGTCGTGCAGTGGAGGGAAATCCATGGCAGGCATCACTCGCTTGAACGCGCGCATGAATCGTCGCCGGGTGCTAGCCGCATCGGGTGGAGCCGTGCTCGGGGCATCCGCCCTCGGCAACCTCTCCCCTGCCTCTGCCCAGGATGCAGTCGTCGCGACGCTCGTGACGGACACGGCGGGCATCGGCGACCAGAACTTCAACGACCTCGCCAACGCCGGCGGCGTTCGCGCGGCTGAAGACTTTGGCATCGACTGGCGTGTCCAGGAAAGCCAGACCCAGGCCGACTACGTGATCAACCTCACGCTCGGGCTGGAGCAGGGTCAACTGACGATCCCGAACGGCTTCCTCCTCATCGACGCCGTGGCCGAAGTGGCCCCACAGTTTCCGGACAAATTCATCCTTTTCATCGACGCCGTCGATGAGAACCCGAACGTTCAGTCGGTTGTGTTCAAGGAACACGAAGGCTCGTTCCTGGCCGGCGTGCTGGCCGGGCTCTCCACGCGGACTGCGGCAGTCGGTATGGTCGGCGGAATCCGCGTGCCTGCCGTGTTGCGCTACGAAGTCGGTTTCGCGGCTGGCGTGATGTCCGTCGCTCCAGACGTCACGTTCACTCCCAGCTACGCCGATGACTTCGAGGACCCTGCCTTGGGCAAGGAACTGTCACTTGCGCTGTACGACGGCGGGGCCGACATCATCCTCCAGGCCGCCGGCCGCACCGGCATTGGCTGCTTCGACGCCGCCAACGAACTCGGCGCCGGATATTGGGTAATTGCAGGTGATACCGACCAGTCGCAACTCGGGGCCGAAGCCCAGATCTGCTACGTCAAGAAGGGCGTTGACGAAGCTGTCTACCAGGGCTGTGAGCAAGTCTTCAACGGCGCCTTCGAGCCGGGCATCCGCGATCTTGGTTTGGCCGACGAGGGTATGGACCTCCTCGGTTTCCACGGCAGCGTCGACCAGTCGATCCTCGACACCGTGGCCGCCTACAAGCAGGCGATCATCGACGGCGTGATCGTGCCGCCGGCAACCGACGAGGAACTGGCCGCGTTCCAGCCGGTGCCGCTCGACGGCGTTGCCTCCCCAGCCGCGTCGCCCGCGGCAACCCCAGCCTCTTAATAATCACCGGCCGGATCGATGCCGGCCAAACGGACTAGGAAGGGGGAGGATCGATCCTCCCCCTTCTGATTGGTGAACTTCCCCGATGACGCACCACGCCACCGCCAATCAGGACGTTTCGGACGCGCCCGACGCCGTGGCAATGCGCAACGTCGTCAAGCGCTTTCCGGGCGTCGTCGCCAACGACGGCGTCAACCTCTCGGTCCGCCCTGGCGAAATCCACGCCCTGCTCGGCGAGAACGGCGCCGGCAAATCGACATTGATGAACCTGCTCTTCGGCCTCTACAACCCGGACGAAGGCGAAATCCTCATCAACGGCCAGGCGGTGCATTTCCACAACACGAGGCAGGCGGTCGAGGCCGGTCTCGGCATGGTTCACCAGCATTTCATGCTGATCCCGCGTTTCACGGTGGCCGAGAACGTGATCCTCGGCAACGAAGGGCCGGCTTCGATCCTGGACCGCGAGGCGGCGTCCGCCCGAGTCGGCGAGCTGGCGGCCTCGTACGGCCTCAACGTCGATCCCAACGCCCGGGTCGGCGACCTGCCGGTAGGCATGCAGCAGCGCGTCGAAATCCTCCGCGCGCTCTACCAGGGCAGCCGGATCCTGATCCTGGACGAGCCGACCGCGCTGCTCACCCCCCAGGAAGTCGAGGACCTCTACGTGGTGCTGCGCCGCCTCAAGGCGGACGGCGGCACGATCATCTTCATCACCCACAAGTTGCGGGAGGTCGCCAACGTCAGCGACCGTGTGACCGTGATCCGGCGCGGCAAGACGATCGGCACGCGCGTCACCAGCGACACGACCTCGCAGGAACTGGCCGAGCTGATGGTCGGCCGGTCGGTGCTGCTGCGGGTCGAACGTCCTCCCGCCACGCCTGGCGAAACGATCCTCAATGGCCAGGACCTCGTCTGCACAGGCGATCACCACACCGAAACCCTGCACGTCGATGCAATCCAGCTGCGTCGGGGCGAAATCCTGGGCGTCTGCGGGGTCGAAGGCAACGGCCAGTCGGAATTGATCGAGGTGCTCTCCGGGCTGCGGAAGCCGGACGGCGGAACGCTGACGGTCAAGGGCAACAACGTCATTGGGGAAAACGCGACCGGCTTCCGGCGGGCCGGTATCGCCTACATCCCCGAAGACCGTCACGGCCGGGGCCTGGTGCTCGATTTCCCGCTCTGGGAAAACACGTTGCTCGGCAACACGGAACGCACGGGCTTCGTGAAGGGCGGCTGGATCCGGTCCAGCTGGATCCGAAATTTGACCTCGACACTGATGTCCCGGTTCGACGTCCGGGCGCCGTCGGCGACGACGCCGGCCCGGTCGCTCTCGGGCGGCAACCAGCAGAAACTCATCATCGCCCGGGAGTTGCAGCGCAACCCGGATATCGTGCTCGCGATCCAGCCGACCCGTGGCCTCGACGTGGGGGCAATCGAGTTCGTCCACCGCAGCCTGGTCGAGGTTCGCGACGACGGCAAGGCCGTGTTGTTGCTCTCGTTCGACCTCGACGAGGTCCTGGACCTGAGCGACCGGATCATCGTGCTTAGCGAGGGCCGGGTGGTCGGCGAGTTCGACGGCGCCGACGCAGACCGTGGTGAGCTCGGCCTGCTGATGGGCGGCCGCGCCGCCGAAACCGCGCAGGCGGCGGACTGATGACGACCGTGCCGAACTGTTTCGAGAGGGGCGACCCCGCATGAACTTTCGACCCGGCGGCGCCATCGTCAACGTAGTAGGGTCGGTGCTGGCCGTCGTCCTGGCCCTGCTGATCGGCGCGGTCGTGATCGTACTCGCGGGCCACGAGCCGTGGGATGCGTATCGTTCGCTGGCCGAAGGCGCCCTTGGATCTCGCCGCGGCCGAGCGGAATCGCTGGTCTACGCGGCGCCACTGATCCTGGGCGGTCTCGCCTTCGCCGTCGCGGCCCGGGCCGGGATGTTCAACATCGGCATCGAGGGCCAACTGGTGATCGGCGGGTTCGCGGCGGCGCTGGTCGGGGCCACGGATTTGGGCCTGCCAGGCTGGCTCCACATCGTGATCGCGGTGCTGGCGGCGGCCATTGCCGGCGGCTTTTGGGGCTTCATTCCTGGCGCCCTCAAGGCGGCGACCGGCGCCCACGAAGTCATTACCACGATCATGCTCAACTACCTGGCCTTTCGCCTGATCACCTATTCGATTCAGAATCGGTCGGACTGGTTGCCGGTCGATGAGCAGGTGCAGGGAACCGAGCGTGTGCTCGACGGGGCGAGGTTGCCGATCCTGCTCGATGCGACACGGCTGCACGCCGGCGTCGTGATCGCGCTGGTCGCGGCGGTCGTGATCTGGTTCGTGCTCTTCCAGACCACGTTCGGCTACAAGATCCGCACGGTCGGACTTTCTGAAGGGGCAGCCCGCTTCGGTGGCATTCATTGGGGCTGGACCGTGGCGATCGCGATGGCCCTCGCCGGGCTCCTGGCGGGGTTGGCGGGAGCCGGTGAATCGCTGGGCCTGCACGGGCGCCACAGCGCGGTGCCGCCCGGTCTCGGGTTCACGGCGATCGCGGTTGGCCTGGTCGGCCGGAACCACCCGATCGGGGTCATCTTCTCCGGTCTCCTGTTCGGCATCCTCAGCGCCGGGGCCCCAACGATGCAATCGCAGGCCGATGTCAGCCGGGAAATCGTGCTCGTGCTCCAAGGCCTGGTGATCCTGGCGGTGGCCGCGTTCGAGGCCGTGAATCGCCTGCCCTGGTTCCGCACGTTGGGCACGCCGAAATCGCCCTCCAGCGGCGACCGTTCGAGCCAAACCGGCATGTCGCCCGAAATGGAAACACGACCATCGCCGCCGGCGATCTAGAGAGGCACCCGTGAGCGATTTCTTCACCGTGGCGCTGCTGACGGCCACCCTGCGCATGGCGACGCCGCTGGTGCTGGCGGCGATGGGCGGCTTGCTTTCGGAACGGTCGGGCGTCATCAACATCGCGCTTGAAGGGATGATGCTCACAGGAGCCTTCTTCGCCGTGGCCGGAACGCACTGGACCGGCAGCTCCTGGCTCGGAGCCCTGATCGGCGTGGCCTGCGCCTCGGTCGCGGGCCTGATCCACGCCTTCTGGTGCATCACCCTGCGCGGCAACCAAATCGTGGCGGGCACGGCAATCAACCTGATTGCGGCGGGCCTGACCGCCTTCCTGATCCAGATTATCTGGGGCCGAGCCGGGGGCACCGATTCGGTTGACCAACTGCCGGACCTCTTCGGCGGCGTCAACGTGCTCGTGTTCGCGGCGCTCGTGATCGTGCCGCTCGTCCACTTCTACCTGTTTCGCTCGAAACAGGGCCTCCACCTGATGGCGTCCGGCGAAAGCCCCCAGGCGGCGGAGAGCGTCGGCATAAACGTGACGCGCAACCGGTATGCGGCGGTGATCGCCAGCGGGGCGCTGGCCGGGATGGGCGGTGCCTTCCTGTCGATCGGCAACCTCTCCTACTTCACGCTGGACATGACGGCAGGCCGCGGGTTCATCGCCCTCGCGGCGGTCATCTTTGGTGGCTGGACGCCCTTCGGGTCCGCGGCCGCGGCCCTGCTCTTCGGGGCCGCCCAGGCGGTCCAGATCCAGGCCCAGGCCACCTCCAGCTTCCCGATTTCGACCGATCTGCTGGTGGCCCTGCCCTATCTGCTGACGTTGATCGCGGTAACCGGCCTGGTCCGACGATCGAGCGCGCCGGCCGGGCTGGGCCAGCACGCAAATGCGCATTAGCACGCTTGGCGTATCGACCAATCGGCAATTATGCACAAGCGATATCCCGGATTGTGTCGTAGTATACGAGTGACTTGGGGAAGGGTCCGGAGCCTGCCC
>JBGTNF010000291.1:0-9329 GCA_041743205.1 Thermomicrobiales bacterium
AACCGGCGTGGCGGCCGGGGACGCCTCGGGCGACGCCTGCCAGGCCGCGGCGGGCGCGGTGAACGAGCCGAAGACGAGTCCGAACGTGACGAGCAACGCCACGACCGAACGCGATGAACGTGATTGCATGGAAGCCCCTAACCTTGTGGTCAGACCAGCGGACGATATGCCTCTACCAAACCACACGCGCGGCGATTGGGCAATACCCCAAAGCGGCGGTCGCGCTTCGACCTCGCCAACAGGTTCGAATATGCTGGTCGGAGCACCCGGCATCATCTGAAATCCGGAGCTCGTGTGGCACGGCTCCGGTAGCGGTCGATTTCATCTCGACCCGGAACCGGGCAAAGACAAGCATCGCCGCACTTTCGGTCGGCCTGTGGGGGCAGCTCGGGACTCTTGCCATCAGGAAGTTGACCGTTTGCAGACACCCACCAAATCGTCATTCCGAGCTTGCGAGGGATGACGATTGGAGAGATGTCGGCAACCACGATTCGCCACCAAGTCCACGGCTGGTTTTCCCGAGCCTGATATTGGCTTCAGCCCTTGAGGGCACCTTCGGTCAGGCCACGGATCAGCTGCTTCTGGAAGATCAGGAAGATAGCGATCAGCGGCAGGAAGATGATCGTCGCCCCGGCCGCGATGAGCGGCATGTTGGATGTCCAGCGCTGCTGGAAATAGAGGATGCCGACCGGCAGCGTGTGGTAATCGGGATCGATGTTGACCACGAGCGGCAGCAGGAACTCGTTCCAGGTCCAGATGAAGAAGAGTAGCCCGAGCGTGCCGATCAACGGCCGGGAAAGCGGGAACATCACCTGCCACAACACCTGCCAGGAGTTGGCCCCATCCAGCACCGACGCTTCGACGATGTCCTTCGGCACCGAGGCGAAGGCCTGTCGCATGAGCAGCGTGCCGAACGACATGCTCAGCGCGATCTGGGGCAGGATCAGCGCCCACAGGCTGTCCAGCAAATTCACCTCGCGCAACAGGTAGAAGAGCGGCACCACCATGGCCTGCAGCGGCACCACCAGCCCGATCAGCAGGTAGGCGAACAACGCGTTCGAGCCCCGGAACCGGAAGCGGGCGAAGGCGTAACCGGTCATCGCCGAGAACAGCACCGACGGGATCACCACCGCGATAGCCACCACCGTGCTGTTGAAGAAGAACCGGCTGAACCGTCCCTGGACCCAGGCTTCCAGGTACGTTCCCCAATTCGGCGATTCCGGCAGGGCCAGCACGTCCTGCACGATTTCGGGCATGGTTTTCAGGGAGGCCAGGGTAGTGATCACGAACGGCAGGATCGCGATCAGGCAGCCCACAACCAGGAAGGCGTAGGCGAGGCCGCGCTTAATCATCCGGGTCTCCGAACAGCTTCAACACGGCCAGCGAGAGAATCAACGTGACGATCGAGAGCACGATCGCGATCGAGATCGCGTAGCCGGCCTGGTTGCTGTCGAGCGTGTTCATCATGAACAAGGCGAGCACGGTGGTCTCGTCGCCCGGCCCGCCATCGGTCGTGGCCTTGACCACGTCGAAGGCTCGCAATGCGTTGATCAGGTTGACCGACAGCACAACGGCGATCTCGCGGCGCAGGCCGGGCAGCGTGACGGCCCTGAACTCCTGCCAGCCGTTCGCGCCGTCGAGCCGGGCCGCGTCGTAGAGATCGGTCGGGATCTTCTGGATCCCGGCCACGAAGACGACGTAGCAAAACCCGTAGGCGGCCCAGGCGCCGATGAACCCGATCGTCGGCAGCGCCCAGGTGAAATCGGCGAGCCAGGTTGGCGGCCGAAAGCCCCAATCCTTCAACACGCTGTTGATGGGCCCAAACACGGGGTTCAGCATCCAACGCCATACCACGCCGATCAGGACGCCGGGCATGATGTAAGGGAGGAAGAGACCGGCCTGGAAGATGGCGGCTCCCCGCAACTTCATCTGATGAACCAGCGCCGCCGGCGCCAGGCCGAGAATCGTGGGCAGGATCACGAAATAGGGAATCAGGACCAGGTTATGCCGCAGGGCGGTCCAGAACCGGGGTTCCTCGAAAGCACGGACGAAGTTGTCCGCGCCAACGAACGTGGCGGTGTCCCAGGACACGCCGTTCCAGCCCGTCGTGCTGAGGGCGATCGCCGCGACCACGGGCAGGGCCACGAAGAGGGTGAAGACGAGGAGGCCCGGAAGCAGGTAAAGATACGGCTCCCAGGCCGGACCGGTTCGCCGTTGCCGGGACGCACCTGACGCAAGAGAGCCGGCCAGAACGGCCGGCTCCCGAACGAGTTCGCCAGCGTCAGGCGAAGGAGGCGGCATAGAAGTCCTGAAGCGTGGTCTGGAACTCCTCAGCCGTCACCTGGCCGCCCAGCAGTTCCTGCAAGGCGCCGGTCAGCACGTCGTAGAAGTCAGGCGCCGCCCAGTCCATGTAGTGACCCACGGCATCGGCGCCGACCGCCGTGTTCCAGGCTGTGTAGAGGTCGCCGGAGACGGTGCCTGCTTCGATGCCATCAGCCGGAATCTCGCCGATCGGCAGCAGGCCGGCCTCGATGAACGCATTGAAGGCGTCCTCGGACACCATCGCGTCGAGGAACGTCGCGGCCGCCACCGGATCGGCGGCGTTGGTGGTGATTCCGAACGGAATGCCGACACCGCCGACGTGCAGCACCGGCGTCTCGGCGGAGGCCGGCGGCATCAGGAAGAAACCGGCGTTTTCACCGAGGCCGTCGCGGACCGCGCCCGCGGCCCAGCTGCCCTGGAGCAGGACGCCGCCGCTGCCCGCAATGAACAGCGCCTGGGCGTCGTCGGCCGAGAGGCCGTCGAAGCCGTCCATGAACGCGCCGGCCTCGCCCCAGGCCAGGATCCGGTTGGCCGCGTCGAGGATCGACTGGTCGCTGAAGTCGGCCTCGCCCCGGCGATAGATCAGGCCGTCGAGGTACTCACGGGTCGTGTTGAGGGCATGCACCTCGCCGAAGAGGTGGATCGCCTGCCACTTGTCGAGGTTGCCGAAGACCAGCGGTTCGACGCCCGCTTCGCGCAGCGCCGCGAGCAGGGCTTCGAACTCTTCGAGGGTCGTCGGCACTTCGAGGCCGTTGTCGGCGAAGATTTGCTTGTTGTAGTAGAAGCCGACGATCTCCGACTCGACCGGCAGGCCCCAGAGCTCACCTTCGCCGAAGGTCGCGCCATCGGCGCTGTACATGCAGCGGGCGAGCAACCCGGCGGCGAAGCGGTCGGACCAGCCGTACTCGGCGTCATACTCCGCGAGCGACAGGATCTGGGCGCCACGCGCCATCGGCCCCATAAGCGCCTCGCCGTTGTTGATCATCGCCACGTCCGGCCCCTGGTCGCTATCCACCGTGCGCGGCAGCGTGTCCTGGAGTTCTTCAAGTGTCCACGCGCGATGCGCGAACGTGACGCCGCTGGCCTCGCCGAACGTGCCGCCGACACTGTCGATGAGGCTGGCGTGGATCTCGTCGGTCCAGGTCGTCCAGACGTCGAACTCGGTGTCCTGGGCCAACACAGCCGCAGCTCCGAGCCCGACTGTGGGAACCGCGCCGCCGGCCAGCGCCGCGCCGGCCGTGATCGCGCCGGTTCGCTTGAGAAGGTCGCGCCTGTCCATGTGCTGTAACTCCTGGCGTTGCATTTCGGAAAGTGAGAGGAAGCCTGAGACCCGTCAACAACCATTGCTTCCGTTCGGGAAGCACCTTCGCCATTGACAAGGTGATGATGTCATATGGACACGTTGGCCGCAACACGATCAGACATTAGCCGCAAGGCACTCGGCAAACTCACGTAGGGGCGGCGCCTCCAGAGACCGCGAACGGGATCTCCGCCGCCTCGTTCTTGTCGATGCTGTGTCCGCCCGGTGGGTGGCTTTCCAGATCCTGCCGTACGCCACTAACCGGGCGGGCACACCATCGACAAGATCCGTGTAAGCCCGATCCGGAGTGCGGTCGCTGGAGGCGCCGCCCCTACGACAGGTTTATACCCACACATCGCTCACGGTCTATCGCCGGCCAGCCTGCTCCCTTATTCGTCCTTGTTCGACAGGCGCACCGCCGTCAGCGCGTCGTCGGTCGGCTCGATCTCCGCTTCGATGGGTTCCGGTTCCACCATCACTGATTCGAGCGCCTCGTCGGTGAGCGCCAGCACCTTGAGGGACACGCCAACCAGGTGCCCGCGATCGGTCGCCCGGTCGAGATCGAGCGGCACGATCGAGGGGTGCCCGGCGTTGCGGAACAGCCACCGGTTGACGATGTTGGCTTCGTCGGCGCGGTGCTGGTCGACCGGCTCGTAGCTGGAGAGGGCATACCGGCCCATGACGATCGCTAGGCGGTCGGAAAGGTCGTTGACGCGCACGCCGTCGATCACCGTCACTTCGTCGCTGGCCGCCTGGTTCGGCGACATGGGGGTGACCTGGTCCTCGACCGGCAGTTCGTCCGATTCCGGTGGCAGGCCGTCTATCTCGAATTCCGGGATCCGGGCAACCCGCAGCTGCGCCCAGATCTGGCCCTTGAGGATCACCATCACCTCACGGCAATCGGGATCGGCCGAGGCCTGGACCAGCAATACGTTGTGCGACTGTTCGGCCATCCGCAATCGATCCTGCTCTTCGATGAGGGAGAGCGCCGCGCGCAAATCCTTCCGCAGTTTGTCCGCCTTCTCGAAATCGAGCCGCTCGGCGGCGGCTTCGAGGTCCGCCCAGAGTCGCGCCCGCAGGCCATCGTCGTGCCCGTCGAGGAAATCGAGCACCTCCGACACGCGGCCCATGTACTCGTCCGGGGCGGTCTGGCCCACACAGGGCCCCAGGCATTGTTTGAGGTCCAGGCGCAGGCAGGGATTGCCGTAGCTGCGGGCGTTCTTGAAGGATCTGGTGCAGGTGCGCAAGGGCACGGCGTTGTTGATGACCTCGACCGTGCGCCGGGCCCCCCGGCTGCTCCGGTACGGCCCATAGTACCGGGCGCCATCGTTCATTCGCTGCTTGGCGAGCGATATGCGCGGCCACGGATTGCTGATGTCGACGCGAATGTAGGGGTAATGCTCGAACGAGCGCATCGCGGTGTTGTACCGCGGCTGGTAACGATGGATGAGCTGGGATTCGAGGACCAGCGCCTGGAGTTCGGAGCCGACGACTTCGGTTTCCACCCGCGCCATCGTCTCGATCAGGCCATCCATCTTTCGGGTGTAACCGAGCGGTTGGGAATAGTACGAAGCGAGGCGTTCACGCAGGTTCTTGGCCTTGCCGACGTAGATGATCTCGTCATTGGCGCTGCGCATGAGGTACACACCTGGCTTGCGCGGAATGTTGGCGAGCCACGACCGGTCCATCACCGAGCGGGCACGGCCAACGTCATCACGCGGGCGATGCCGGCCGGTGGCCGTTTTCGCCTTGAG
The DNA here is from genome assembly GCA_041743205.1 of Thermomicrobiales bacterium. Lineage (GTDB taxonomy): Bacteria > Chloroflexota > Chloroflexia > Thermomicrobiales > UBA6265 > JACCYX01. The sequence continues at coordinate 5,377 of JBGTNF010000291.1, forward strand.
GTCGTCGACCGAGGTCACGCCGGTCCGGGCCGCGATCTTGGCCAGGCGGAGTGCGGCTTCGGCGGTGAGCTGGGCGTCGCGGCCGGCGCGGTGGATGTCGCGCGGCTGGAGCCCGAGCTTGGAGGCGACGCGGTCCAGGCTCGGCTTCTTGAGGTTGTTCAGGTAGCGGATCGCCATGGTCATCGTGTCGAGCCGTTCGTTGACCAGCGGCTCGTGGCCGGCGCGCTTCAGCTCGGCGTTGACAAACGAAATGTCGAACCGCACGTTGTGCCCGATCAGCAGGGCGTCGCCGACGAAATCGACCACGTTCTGCGCGACCTCGGCGAAGGCCGGCGAGTACTCGACATCTTCGTTGCGGATGCTGGTCAGGGTCGAGATAAAGAAGGGAATCTCCCGCCCCGGATTGAGCAGCGTCTCGAACCGCTCCACTGCCTGGCCGCCACGGTAGCGGTGGAGCGCGATCTCGATCATCCGCTGGTTAACGGGCCGCAAGCCGGTGGTTTCGACGTCGATCGCGATGAACTCGTCGAGGATCGACGCGCCCGACCCCGTCGTTTCCTGGATCAGGGACCAGCGGTCCTCGACGAGCACGACCGTGTCGCCTTCGCCGGCCAGCACGCCTCGCAGCAGCGGCCGCCAGATCGCGACCGAGCCGTTGTTGCCGAAAACGTGCCGTACGAGCGCGTCCTCATGAACCGACCCGCCGTTGTCGCGAACGAACGCCAGCGCCCGTTCGCAGAGTACGCTGTAACGCTGGTCGCCTTCCGGCGAAGGTTGATTTGACGAGGAGGATGTGGAGGGCATACGGCGACCCCAAAACGTGAGGGAAACGGGCTGAGAAAAGGGCTCACAGGGTGCGTGATACACTCGATCCGGTGTACGAACGCCCCTGCTTTGCCATTCAGGATATACCATACCCGTACATGCGTTCGCCTCTGCCGGATGGGCGGCAGGCAGGCTCCCCCTTGTGAGGACCACGGCCCCGATGGATCACACCGACCGGCAACGCCACGTCGACGACCTGCGCCTGAAGCTGGACCAGTTTACCTACGAATACTTCGTGCTCGACCAACCGACGGCCACCGACGCCGAATACGACGCGCTGATGAACGAGCTGCGGGCGATCGAGGCCGAGCACCCCGAATTGGTCACCGCCGAATCGCCGACCCAACGGGTCGGCGCCTACACGACCTCCGAGTTCGGGGAAATCCAGCACCCTCGCGCCCTCCTCTCATTGAGCAACGTCTACAACGAAGAAGAACTCGAGGCGTGGGCGCAGCGAGCGATCCGGTTCTCTGGCGTCGAGGCGCTGACGTTCGTCACCGAGCCGAAGACCGATGGCCTGGCCGTGGCGCTCACCTACGTCGATGGCGTGCTCGATCACGCCGCCACCCGAGGCAACGGGTTCGTCGGCGACGACATCACGCCCAATGTCCGCGCGGCGCGCTCGATCCCGGTCAAACTCCGCCAGCTGAATGATCGTCCGATGCCTGCCACGATCGAGATCCGGGGTGAAATCTACATGCGGCGGTCGGACTTCGAGTCGCTCAACAGCCGGATGGCGGACACCGGCGGCAAGCTGTTCATGAATCCCCGCAACGCCGCCGCCGGCTCGATCCGCCAGAAGGATCCGGGCATCACCGCCCAACGCCCCCTGCGCCTCTTCGCCTACCAGATCGGCTACATCACCGGCGCCAGCCTCCCCGCCACGCACTTCGAGTGCCTCGAACTGCTGCGCGAGATGGGCTTCACGACGTCGCTCGACGCGGCGCGGCACGATTCGACCGCATCCGTCTGGACCGCTTGCCAGTCGTGGCTCGATCGTCGCGGCTTGCTCGATTTCGAGATCGACGGCACGGTGATCAAGGTCGATGACCTGCACCTGCAGGACGAGATCGGCTACGTCGCCCGCGATCCGCGTTGGGCCACCGCCTACAAGTTCCCCGCCAGCCAGCAGGTCACGAAGGTCGAGGACATCACGATCAATGTCGGGCGCACCGGGACGCTGAATCCGCTCGCGATCCTCGAACCAGTCAACATCGGCGGCGTCACGGTCAGCCGGGCGACCCTCCACAACGAGGACGAAATCGCCCGCAAGGACATCCGGATCGGCGACACCGTCGTTGTCCAGCGGGCGGGTGACGTGATTCCGCAGATCGTCAAGGTGATCGAGGAACGGCGCACCGGTTCGGAAGTTCCCTACCAGATGCCGGACGCCTGCCCCTCCTGCGGCACGCCGGTCCACCGCGAACCGGGCGTGGCCAAGCGCTACTGCACCAACGCCACCTGCCCGGCGCAATTGAAGGAACGGATCCACCATTTCGTCAGCCGGGCGGCGATGGACATCGACGGCCTCGGCCCCAACCTTGCCGACCGCTTCGTGGACCTTGGGTGGCTGAAGGATGTCAGCGACATCTACGGGCTCGACTGGGCCGAAGTCGCCGCCCTCGAAGGGCTGGGCGAGAAGAGCGCCGAGAACCTCCGCGCGGCGGTCGAAAAGAGCAAGGGTCAGCCGCTGTGGCGAGTGATCCACGGCCTGGGCATCCGCCACGTTGGCGACCGCACCGGCAACCTCATCGCCGACCGGTTTGGATCGATGACGGCCCTGCTCGACGCGACCGCCGAGGAGATTGCCGACATTCCCGGCATCGGCGAGGTGGTCGCAACCGACATCCACGCTTTCACCGTCGAGCAGGTCAACCGGAACCTGGTCGCCAGCCTGGCCGAGGTCGGCGTCCGGAGCCAGGACGATTCGTCCGGCGAGGACCGGCGTCGGCCCCTGGCCGGGTTGACCATCGTGCTCACCGGGCGGCTCGACACCTTGACCCGCCCGGAGGCGGAGGCCACCTTGCGCAAGCTGGGCGCCAACGTCACCGGCTCGGTTTCGAAGAAGACCAGCGCGGTCGTGGCCGGGGCTGACGCCGGCTCCAAGGCGACGAAAGCCGAGCAATTGGGCGTACCGCTGCTGGACGAGGCTGATCTCGGCCGGCTGCTGAAGGGGGAACTCCCTGACGCACTCGCCGACGCTGCTGAAGAAGAAGCGGTCCCGGCGTCGCCAACGATTGAGGAGCCAGCCGGATGACCAGCGAAGTAGTGACATCGGACGCCCCGCGCGGCGCCTCGGTAATCTCGATCGAGCAGGTGTCGTCGTTCCTGACCGATCGCTTCGGCCCCAACGCCTCCGATGTCGTAGCGTTGCGCCAGGGCGGGTGGTCGAGCGCCTACGGGTTCGCCCGTGACAGCGTCGGCTACGTCATCCGCTTCAGCGCCCACGCCGACGACTTCGCCCGCGACCGGTTGGCCTACCGGCACGCGTCGCCAACCTTGCCGATCCCGGTCGTGACCGAGATCGGCGAGGCGTTCGGCATCCACTACGCGATTTCAGAGCGCGTAGGCGGCGTCCCCATCGACGATGTCGACGCCGCCCAGATGAGTGGCCTGCTGCCATCGCTCTTCGCGGCGCTCGACGCGATGCACAACGCGGACGTGTCGGGAACGACCGGCTACGGCGGCTGGTCGGACGATGGCGACGCCCCCCACGCGAGCTGGGCGGCGGCGCTTCTGGCGGTCTCCGACGACAGCGGCGACGGCCGAGGATCGGGCTGGCGGAGCCGCCTGGAGGAATCCAGCGTCGGCGCGGGCGGTTTCGACGAAGCGTACGCCACACTCGTCGAGCTCGCGCCATACGCGCCCGCGGATCGCCACCTGATCCACAGCGACCTGATGAACTACAACGTGTTGGTGGCAGACCTCGAACTCACGGGCGTGATCGACTGGGGATGCGCGATGTACGGCGACTTCCTCTACGATCTCGCCTGGCTGGAATTCTGGTGGCCCTGGCGCCCGGCGTGGAAGGAAATCGATATCCTGGCCGAAGCCAAGCGCCACCACGCCGAGATTGGGCTCGACATTCCGAACTTCGAGGAACGAATGCGCTTCAACCTGCTCCACAT
>JBGTNF010000292.1:0-3719 GCA_041743205.1 Thermomicrobiales bacterium
CCTGGACCCCGCCGGAAGGCGCCGCCGCGCTCGAAGAGCAGGTCTGGCGAGTCGCGTCGCCAGTCGGCAACGCCACCACCGTCGACTTCTACGAGGCCGTCTACACGCGCCCGGGCATCGCCGATCTCTGGAGCCCGGCGCTGGTCTTCCTGACCAAGAACTTCGAGATCGTCCCGGGCGCGGCGACCGAGTGGAGCAGCAACGACGACGGCACCGAGTGGACCTTCAAGCTCCTCGAAGGCATCATGTGGAGCGACGGGAACCCGCTGACTGCGGCAGATTACGTCAAAACGTTTCAGTATGCCGCCGATCCCGATCACGCCTGGGACTTTGCCTGGTTCTGGTCGGGCGACATCGTGAACTTCGCCGAGGCGTTCGCCGGCGAGGTTCCCGTCGAAGAGGTCGGCGTCCGCCAGGGCGCCAACGAGTACGAAATCGTGTTCACGACCGTCAATCCGGCCCCGTACTTGCCAGCCAAGTTGCTCTATTCGCTGCCGCTCTCGAAGGCGGCGCTGGAAACCAGCGGCGCGTTCTACAACTCCAACCCTGAGACGGCGGTGTCCGCCGGTCCGTTCATCGTGTCCGAGTGGATTCCGGACCAAACGCTGACCTTCGAGCGCAACGAGGCGTACAACGCGCCGTGGCCGATCCCGCTGCAGCGGATCGTCATCAAGTTCGCCGATCCGGCCCAGTTCTTCACCCTGTACGAGGCCGACGAAATCGACCAGATGGAAGGTCCGGCTCCCGCCGAGCTCACCATCATGGAATCCGATCCCGAGCGGGCGGGCGAGATCTACCAGGGCGTGGGCGATTTCGCCTGCCTCTACTTCTTCTTCGACGTGACCACGGCGCCGTTCGACAACCTCCAGGTGCGCCAGGCGTTCAGTCACGTGATCGACCGCGACGCGATGAAGTCGCAGATCTGGGGCCTGCAGGCCAACCCGGCCCCATCGCTCCTGGCGCCCGGCTTCCCGGCCTCCAACACCGAGGATCTCGCCCCAATCCAGGCCTTCGATCCCGAGCTCGGGCGGCAACTGCTGGCCGAGGCCGGCTACCCGGACGGCGAAGGATTCCCCGCCCTGACAATGACGGTGCGCGGCAACCCGACGCCGCTCGAAACCGCCACCACAAATGCCTACGGCACGATGATCACCGAGCACCTCAACATTCCGGTCGAGATTCAGGTCATGGATCGGGACGCGTTCTACGCCGACATGAAGACGGTGCAGTTCGGCTGGGTTTCGTACGGCATGGACTACTTTGACCCCTTGAACTTTCTGGGCGACGTCTGGAGCGGTGGACGCCACCCGTGGGTGAACGCCGAGTACGATGCGTTGATCGATCAGGCCAAGGTTTTCGTCGGCGATCCTGAAGAACGGATCGCGATGTTCCAGCAGGCCGAGCGCATCCTGGTCGAGGACGTGCCGGCTGTCTTCACCTACTTCGTCACCCCGGTTCAGTTGATCAAGCCGTTCATCACCGGTCCGGCCCTGGAGCCGGACAACAACGGCATCGCGGCGATCCACTGGCCGGGCTTCGCGCTCAACGGCTCGGCGCTCCACGAAATCTGGATCAGCGAGGACGCGCCGACCGGACGGCAATAGGTCGTTGTCGTAGGGGAGGCCGCCCCGCTGAACTGTGTGGCCTCCCGCTTGAATGGCAGCACGCGGGGAGGCCACACGGGGCCTCCCCTACCTGGGCATTGATGCGGCCGCAAGTCGTTGTAGCCTGCACGCAGGCGCATCGGGAGAAAGAACGGGCATGACGGCGGTATCAGCGGAAACAATGACCGATCAAGCAACCGCCGCCGAGACACCGGAGGAGCTACGGAAGCACTTCCTGCTGGACGACAACGTGACGTTCCTCAATCACGGGTCGTATGGGGCCTGTCCCCGCCCGGTGTGGGAGGTTTACACCGCCTGGCAGCGCCAGCTCGAACGGCAGCCGGTCGAGTTCTTCCGCCGTCACGAGGCGCTGCTGGCCTCGGCCCGGACCTCCCTGGCGGCGCTGGTCAACGTCCAGCCGGACGACCTCTCCTTTGTCGTCAACGCCACGTCCGGCATCAACGTCGTTGCCCGCTCGTTCCCGCTGGCGCCCGGCGACGAAATCCTCTCGACCAGCCTGGAGTACGGCGCGCTGGACTTGACGTGGGAGCACCTCTGCCAGCGCTTCGGGGCCACCTACGTGAAGGCGCCGATCCCGCTGCCGTTCACGAGCCATGAGGCGATCGTCGAGGCGCTCTGGTCACGCGTAACCGAGCGGACCAAGGCGATCTTCCTGAGCCACATCACCTCCGGCACGGCGGCGATCATGCCGGTCGCCGAAATCTGCCGGCGCGCTCGCCAGGCAGGCATCCTCACCATCGTCGACGGGGCGCACGCGCCCGGGCAAATCCCGCTGGACCTGACGGCGCTGGATGTCGATATCTATTCCGGCAACTGTCACAAGTGGGTCTGTTCACCGAAAGGCTCGGCGTTCCTCTACGTGCGGCCGGACCAGCAGGAGTGGATCGAATCGCTGACGATCAGCTGGGGCTGGCGGCCGGACTCGACGTTCCTGAGCCGAAACCAGCAGCAGGGCACGCGTGACATTTCGTCGTTCCTGGCGGTGCCACGGGCAATCGAGTTCCAGCGCGAGCACCAGTGGGACGCCGTGCGCGCCGACTGTCACGAACGGCTCAAGGCGTTCCGGCAGCGTATCCACGATCGCTACGGCGTCGAGCCGATCTATCCGAACGCCGCCGAGTGGTTCAACCAAATGGCGCTCGTCGAAATCCCGCCGGTCGATCCGGTCTCGCTCCGTCACGCGCTGCTTGACGACCACGACATCGAGATTCCGTGCATGCGACACGGGGAGACGAGTTGCGTCCGCGTGTCGATGCAGGGTTACGTCACCGCCGATGATCTTGACCGGCTTGCCGACGCCCTGGATGCGATCGTGGCCTGATGTCTTGGGTTTCGTAGGGGGGAGGCCCCGTGTGGCCTCCCGATTGATGGTGGCGCGGGAGGCCACACGAGGCCTGGTAGCGGAGCATCTTGTGTGCTCCCGTGGATTCAGGACGCGGGGATCCGGGCGGACAACGGATTCGACAAGCACAGGGTTCGCCGAATGCGGATCGCGGTCGAATCAGGTCCGCCCCTACGAATACCCGTCCTGATTCAGGTCGTCCGGTTAGTGGATCACACGTCTTCCCGGACGAGGACGCGGCGGCGGTGGCGTTCCTGGCGGGCGACCTCGCGCAGCAAATCCTTGATCCGCACGGTGTCCTTGACGTTGTGCAGGAACTTCTGGGGCGTGGAGGAATCGGCCGAGGCGATGTAGATGTCGCCGATGCCGACGATCCGCTCGAAGGGATTCTGCTTGACCCCGACATCGTTGACGCGGAAGAGGTCGATTTCCTCGGTTCGCCGGCCGATGAAGCCGAACTCCATGATGAGCCGCTGGTTGGTGAGCTTGTAGCGGTTGGTCAGCGCCATGCGCGGCGACCAGAGCACGCTCGGCCGTCCCTGCCAGACGACGCGCTCGCCGCCCGGCACGCCGTCCAGGTCGTCGCCGACGGGCAAGCCGTCATCGGCCAGCAGGCGGCCTTCCTTGTCCTTGCGGTCGTTGCGCTGTGAGGGAGTGGCGGCCGCCTCGGCCCCCTTGACGTCGTCGAGGCGGCGCCCGCAGTTGTCGCAGAAGCGGGAATCGGCGTCGTTTTCCGTACCGCAATCCGGGCA
>JBGTNF010000293.1:0-2538 GCA_041743205.1 Thermomicrobiales bacterium
GGTGTCGGACGACAATCCGGGTCACCTCCTGGTCGCCCTCGGCACCAACGTCGAGCGGATCGACTTCAACTTCTCGGACCCGAACACGGAAGTCGACGGCCAGCGTTCCGAAATGAACACGCCGCACCCGTTCTTCGCGGACCCGGTCGTGCGTGAGGCCGCCTACCTGGCCGTCGACCGCGAAACGATCGCCAACAGCTTCTACGAAGGTGGCGAGGCAGAACCGGCCGCGGCCAACCTGATCGAGGGTATCGAGGCGATCGAATCGCCGAATAACGAGGTTCTCTACGACGCGGACCGCGCCAACCAGTTGCTGGACGAGGCGGGCTGGACCCGCGACGGCGACGTTCGATCCAAGGACGGCGTGGAGCTGAGCGTGCGTTACGCCACCAGCATCAACCAGGTCCGCCAGAAGACCCAGGCCGTGGTCAAGGAGAACCTGGAGGCGATCGGCTTCGCGGTCGAGCTGATCCAGGTCGACGCCGGCATCTACTTCGATACGGCGCCGGGCAACGACCAGAACATTTACAAGTTCTACTGGGACCTGGAGATGTACCAGTCGGTGCCGACCAACCCGACGCCGATCAACTACATGGAGGCGTGGTACGCCGGGGCCGACGGCGAAAACATTGCCCAGGCCTCGAACGAGTGGGCCGAGGACAACACCAGCCGCTACAACAACCCGGACTACGACGCCCTGCTCGACCAGGCCCGGGCCCAGACCGATCCCGAGCTGCTGGCCGACCTCTTCATCCAGATGAACGACCTCCTGATCGCCGACCACGCCTCGATTCCGCTGGTGCGGGTGGGAGCCAAGGTTGGCGTGATCAACACGCTGAACGAGGCCAACCTCGAACTCGGCCCGTTCTCTTACCACTACTGGAACATCGCCAACTGGAACCGCATCGCCGAGTAGGCGGCACGACGCAGCATCGACTCATTCGATCGGCCACGCGAGAACTCAATGATCGACAAGGGCGGGGGAATGCATCCCCCGCCCTTGTCATTCCCAGCGCCCACACCCTCGACAACACTCGACGGTATTGACACAGTTCGGTATTCTCGATCATATGTTCTGTACGTTCATGGTGAAGGAGCCAGGAATATGACCGGGATTGTACTTTTCCATCATGCCCAGGGGCTGACCACTGGCGTCATCGCCTTCGCCGACCGGCTGAGAGCGGCCGGGCACGTCGTGCACACGCCGGACCTGTATGACGGCCACACCTTCGACACCCTGGACGAGGGCGTGGGATACGCGCAGCGGGTCGGCTTCGAGGCGATCACGGAAGCGGCGGTACGCGCGGCGGATGCCTTGCCCGCCGAGGTGGTCTACGCCGGCATCTCGCTTGGGGTCGGCGCCGCCCAGAAGCTGGCGCAGACGCGGCCCGGCGCCCACGGCGCGCTGCTGATTTCGGCCTGCCTGCCACGCTCGGAGTTCGGCACGTCGTGGCCGGAAGACGTGCCGGTCCAAATCCACGGAATGGAGCACGACCTGGAATTCGACAACGGCTGGGATCTCCCGGCCGCGCGTGAGATCGTCGCCGAGGCCGAGGACGCGGAGGTGTTCCTCTACCCCGGCGACCAGCACCTCTTTGCCGACAGTTCGCTGCCGGCGTACGACCCAGCCGCCGCTGCGCTGCTGACCGAACGGGTGCTCGCATTCCTCGACCACATTGGGAACCGGGACGACCTCAGCCAGGCCGAGGAGCCCCTGGCCGGGGACGAGGTCTCGACGCTGCTTGGGTTCCTGGACCACCAGCGGGCGATCCTGCACTGGAAAACACGCGGGCTGGACGCCGCCGGGCTGCGGGCGACGGTCGGCGCCTCCACCATCACCCTCGGCGGCCTGCTCAACCACCTGGCCTGGGTCGAGGACATCTGGTTCTCGCGGCGGCTGCGTGGAAACGACCCGGCGCCGCGGTGGATCACGGCGGAGGGGGAAGCCGACCCCGATTGGGGGTGGAAACCGGACCCTGGGGAAACCCTGGCAGAGCTTCACGCAGCGTGGCAGGCGGCCGTGGCCCGCTCCCGGACACTGGTGGCGGAAGCCCTGGCCGAAGGCGGCCTGGACGTGCTGGCCCGGCAATCGCCTGCCCATGGCAAACCGACGAGCCTGCGCTGGATCCTGGTCCACATGATTGAAGAGTACGCGCGCCACAACGGCCACGCCGACCTCATCCGCGAATCGATCGACGGGCAAACGGGAGACCCGGCGTAAGGTGACGCCTCCTGCGCAACCGACGGTCGATTGGGCTTCCCGAAAACCCCCGGAATCCCAGGGGGCGTCGGGGAAACCCAATCGGTAACCTGAATAGCGGTGGCGCCTCCGGAGGCCCCGGGGCAAATCGCTCTCGGGGCCTCCGGTCCACGCGCCGCCGGGACCCAGACGTCACGGCCGGCCGCCACGCCGCGCCAGTTGTTCATCGTTTGCCAGGAGGCCCACCATGTCCCTGCTCGATCGTTCGTTCTCACGTCGTCACGTCGTCGCCACCGGCACCGGCTCGATGGTCGCCGTCGCCGGGTTGGCCAGCGTTC
>JBGTNF010000294.1:0-7046 GCA_041743205.1 Thermomicrobiales bacterium
GGCGGTCCAGGCGCCGCGGGTCGCGCGAACGGGTTCGGCGGCGTCGTTGCGGGTCGCCCTCCGGTCGCCATCCGCGCTGCGAACGGCCATCCTGGTGCGGGAAGTGCTGGATCCGCCCGTGGCCTTGCGCGGCGACGATGCCCGTGGCGGCCAAGGCGACAAACGCTAGCGGTGGAACCGGAGTTGCCACGTACGGGTCACACCTTCGCCGTCATTCCCTCGCCGGCCGACCGGAAAGCGGCGAGGCGCACGAACCGTTCGTTGTCGAGCGCAAGGACATCCGATATGTCGGCCATCGACCTGCTCCTTCACATCAACGGCGGACAAAGGCCCGCCGGTGAAGGAACATGGCGCATGTCGTCCGGATAACCATCGAAGGAACCGGGATCGCCCCGGTGAACTAGACTTGCGCGAGACGTCAGATCAGGGTGGAGCTGCTTCGTCTACGACGGCGAGCCAGCGCTCGCGCCCGGAAAGTACCCACATGAGCGTCATCCCTGCATCAACCATCACCGACCAGCCGCTCGACCGTTACATCGACCGCTTCCTCTTCGCCAAAGGCTGGCGTGTAACCGACGTGGTGCGGCGGACCGATGTTGCCGAATACGACGTGACGATCACCAAGGGGGAAGACCCGGGCAAGGGCCGATCCGTCACCCGATCGGCATCATCAGCGGGTGAGGCCACGTTCAAGGCGTGCAGTTCCGCGCGCTCCATCCAGGATGCCGTCTAGCCGGCAGGGTTCTGGTGGTGGGATGTTCAGGGGGCCGGGATTTACTCCCCGGCCCCGATCTGTTTTTCCGGAGTCCATGGACCCTGGTCCGCATCGCGCATGGCGTCGACCAGTTCACCGAACGTCGCCAGCCGGTCGAGGGGCTGGATCAGCGCCCGCTGATTGGTGCGGGCGGCGCGCTGGCTGGCCTCCCGGAAATCAATTGGGAGCAGGTAGCGCCGGGATTTGCCAGTCGTTTGACACGCATACTCGATCGCTGCGTCGACCCGCATCGCGGATCGCATTTCCATGATCGATTTCAACGAGCCCTCCTCCTGACACGATATCCGGGTGGAGTCACTTGCTGCCGCCATGACCATCGTCCTGGCGTAGTTCAACGGTTGGGGCGAACCGGAGAACGTTGCGATACCGCGACTCCGAGACAGGACCACTCATCGTGCTGTCGTGATTTTGGCGCCCGCCCGGATACCCAATGCATGATGCGGCCCGATACGTTGCAACGCCTGTAGATTTTGTCCCGTTGCCAGTGATACGAACGGTTGTTCCGCCTGGATCATTATGGCTACCTATACCTATGCCGAAACTTCAGGATCGGATTCATGCGGACTTCCGCTCATGATTGACGGTTTCCCGTGGCAGCGGCAGTCCGGGGAAAGCAAAAAACCGGATGAGGCGCCGAACCAGCTCCTGGGGTCGGCGCCTCGCGCCACGCTGCCGATGCTAAACTTTGGAGTGTGTCATTCCCGTCGCCGGTTCACGTTTCAGGAGGTCGTCATGATCGCTCGTCGCGCGCCCATCGCCATGTTCCTTGGCCTGCTCCTGTTCCTGCCGGGCGTCGTCGCGGCGCAGCAGGCCACGCCCGTGGACGAGACGGGAGCCGAGGTGTTCACCCTCGTCGAACGCGCCGATTTCGTGACCACGATCGATGTCGGCGATCCCGGTACGAGCCCCGGCGATCTCACGGTCTGGGGGCCGGATCCGCTGTTCGACGAGGCCAACGAGGTCGATACCGGGGCCCTGACCCACGGGTCATGCACGTCGCTCAATACCGACGGCGACAACCACTGCATCGAAACGGTGCTGTTCCCGGACGGCAGCACATTGGAAATCCAGGGCATCCAGCGAGGATCGGGCGAACCGTCGCTCACCACCATCATCGGTGGCTCCGGCATTTACCGCGGATCCTCCGGCACGCTGCTGGTCGATCCCTCCGACGACTTCACGCTCTGGACCAAGACCTTCACGGTGTACCTGCCCTAACGCCTGAACGGGCGCAAGGACATGATCACCAGGAAAAGCCGGGCATCGGGCCCGGCTTTTCCCTGCGCCGCATCGGCCGGGGCTGGCCCGTTGGAGCCGGTGACGACCGGCAGGCTGGGCTACCATGGCGCAATGCGATTCCAGATGCCGCCCGGCCGTGAGCTGAAATTCACCCGTTCCCGGATCCTGTCCGCCGATTGGTGGCTCGCGGCGGTTACGCGATTCTGGCCAGTCATCGCCTGGTTCGCCCTCGCCTTCGCGATCGATCGGATCACTGGCCAGCAGTACAGCCCGGTCCTTGGCAGCACGGCGATCCTGGGTTCGCTATGGACTGTCTTCCCCGCCGTTCGGCCGACCACCCTGGTCCTGGGCGCCTACGCGCTGATCTGGGTTGCGTTCAACCTGGTTCGCGCGGTCGCCGACGACATTGGCCTGGCGCTGACGAGCGCGACCACCGTTTCATCGATCGAATCGGCGCTGTTCGATGGAACCCTGCCGGCACAGCGATTGCAGGACCGGTTTCACGATCCTCAACATCTCCAGGCGCACGACCTGGCGCTCGCGCTGGTTCACGCGTCGTTCTTCGTCGTTCCATTCCTCGTTGGCCTGGCATTGTGGTGGAAGCGGCGACCGATGTTCATGGTCTATGGCCGGGCCACTGCAGTTGCCTTTGGCTTCGGACTGCTGGGGTTCGTCCTGGCGCCAACGGCGCCGCCGTGGCTCAGCGAACCTGAATCCGTCACCCGGGTGACAACCGGGGTTCTGTCCGCTCTCTTCCCGGGCGAAAGCGGCCCGTCGGCCCAGGATCCGCGCCTCGGCTTCGAGCCCAACCACATTGCCGCCCTGCCGTCCGTTCACGTGGCGGCGGCGGTCCTCGTCTTCCTGGCCTGGCGGCGAACGATATCTCCATCGCCCGGCACGGCCCTGGCGCCTCTTGCGGCCTTGGCGGCCCTTGCGGCCCTGGCGTACCCGCTTGCCATGACCGTCGCCGTGGTCTACCTGGGCGAGCATTTCATCCTCGATGCCGTGTTGGGCTGGGTTGTGGCGTTGCTCGCCTGGCGCCTCGCCATTCAATCCCCGGGCCGGACCGGACGCCAGCAACCAGACGGGTGACCCGGACGGCTTCCGCCTACCCGCCGGCGGACCAGATTCGTCGTTTAGACTGGAGATCGTCGACCGTGCGCCGGCGCCGATGATTCGATCCCCAAATGCGACGCGCGCGGGTTCGGGCAGATCAATGGCGGGACCAATGGGATCAGGTGATGTTGGGCCGGCGGCACGCACCGCGGGTTATACGTGGGAAAGAGATTGACGTGGCCAGCAGCGCCGGACCATTCGACAGGCAGGCCGCCTACCGCCGGTTATCGCGGATACTCTTCCCGCAACGGTACATCGGCAAGATCCTGCTGCTGACCTTCATCGCCGCCCACATTCCGTTGCTCGCGTTGGTGGCCTACACCTTGGTGGCTTCCCCATTCGACGGGACGGTCGTGGCGCGAGTGCTGGTCGTGGGATTCTCCGCGACGCTGGCCGGAGCCGGCCTTGCCCTGGCGGGTCTTTGGGTGCTCCTCACACCCGTGGTCAAGGCCTCGGAGGCGCTGGAAACCTATCGTAGCGAAGGCATTCGCCGCCCCTTGCCGACCGACCTTGGTGACGAAGGCGGCCGCCTGATGGCCAATGTCCACGGCACGCTGGAAGGGCTCGATTCCACCATCGCCCGGCTCAACGTGCTCGCCACCCACGACGACCTGACGGGGGTCTACAACCGGCGTGAGGGAACCCGGCGCCTGCTCGATGAATTGGACGGCGGCGGTGGCGGGAGCGGGGCGACGTTGATCCTGATCGATGTCGACAACCTGAAGTGGATCAACGACCAATGGGGCCACAGCGTCGGTGACCGCGTGTTGCAGCTCCTGGCCGAGGCGATCGCCCGCCGCGTGGAGGATCACGGCTGGGTGTCTCGCTGGGGCGGCGACGAGTTCGTTGTCGTGGTGCGGGAAGCAGGGTTCGGCGGCCTGGCCGAACAGCTCGTCGAATCGGTGCGGCACGATCTGGAGCGCGTGCCGGTCCGGGTCGACGGCGGTGGGGAATTCAGGATCCGCCTGAGCACCGGCGTCGCGCGCCATGAGCCCGGCGATGACGCCCAGGGGATGTTCAACCGGGCGGACCAGGAGTTCTACCAGGCGAAACAGATGCGCGGACGGGCTGAGTACCACCCGCCCGCGGCGAGTTTCCCGGATCAACCGGTTTCGTGAGGGAACGATGTACGTGAACGATCCGCGGGCACTGATGAATCCGGGCTCTGGCCCGGCTCCGGGCTACCCTCGATCCCCGGCTGAGGTGACCAGGTGGCGCTCCTGATCATCGGCGGAATCTGCAACGTGGTGGGACTGACGCTCGTCCTGGGAGCCGGGAAGCTTCGCCTGCGCGAACGACTCCAGTGGTTGCGGCGCGACGACAAGGAGCCCGAATTCGATGGCTCGTGGTCGGTTGGCTTCGGCGGCTTCCTGATCATCATCGGCAGCGCGCTGCTGACGGTGGAATACGTCAACCGGTTTGGGTAAAGAAGGCCGAATGACCGCCTGCGCCGCTACCGACGCAGGCGGTCATTCGGCGGATTCGTCGCGCAAGGCCGCTGTGTAGACATCGATCTGGCTGAGCATGTGCAGGGTGCCGACCAGCACGAGATCGTCGAGGGCGAACGCGGGCGCGATCGCTTTGATGATTTCAGCGCGGCTCGGAAACAAGCCGGGCCGACCCGCGATCGAAGCAGCGAATTCGATCGCGCGAACGATTTCAGTATCCAGGTTGTACGGATGAGCCGGATGTTGATCGTTCAAGGGGTCGCACCACTGTGTTTGCCAACCTCGTGTCCTGCCATCAGGCTGCCCAGGAACCTGGAGGGGCACGCATGACCCGAGTATACGGTGGTCCACCCGATATTCCTAGTACCTAGCAACGAATACAGTACTTTTGGTCCATGAACGGACAACTATGGTCCATCACCCTGGTTCAACGTGGCAAATCTGGAGTGGAAACGTCCCGAACCATACGGAGCCTCGTGGTTTGACGCCTGTTTCTGGGGCGGTCGGCGCGGCGCGGAGCCAGGATGAGACGAACGCTACGCTGATTCTGCCCGACGGCGATTGGCCCGCCCGCCCGGCGCCACCCAAAGGTCCGGGGAGTCGATCACGGCGGGAAACGAAAACGCCAGGCGACGCAAGGCAGGCGCCTCACGTCGCCTGGCGCAGTGCGCGGGACGACTGGCCCGGCGGCTATCCACGGCGGTTGACGGTATCACGACATCGAACGGAATCCGGACCCATGCGGGTGGTTCCTGACCGGGCCGGATGGCTTCGTTTTACTCCGGGTTGCGGTTCCAGTTGGCGATGTTCCAGTAGTCGAACTCGTACGGGCTCGACGCGACGTTCTCGACGTTCAGCGTCCGCGCAACGGCCACCTTGGAGCCGATCCGCACCAGCGGCAGCACCGCGGCGTCGTTGAACAGGATGTCATTCATCTGGATGAACAACTCGTTCTGGGCGTCGGGATCGCTTTCGGTTTGGGCTGCTTCATATAGGGCGTCGAACTCCGGGTTGTTGTAGCGCTGGAAGTTGCGGCCTGCCCAGCCGTTGGACGCCTGGGGGATGTTCTCGCCATCCGGGCCGGCGTACCAGCGGATCATGTAGGCCACCGGCGGGGGCGCCCCGATGCCGGAGGTGAACATGTTGAGGTCGTTGTAGAAGTGGGTGTTGTTCTGGTCGTTGCCGGCGGCGCTGTCGAAGAAGACCGTGCCGTCGACCTGGACCAGTTCGATCCGGAACCCGATGTCTTCGAGGTTGTCCTTGACCACCGCCTGGATCTTCTGGCGCAATTGGCTGACCGTGGTCATGTAGTCGAGCGAGAGTTCGACGCCGTCCTTCGAGCGGACGTCGCCGTCCAGCGTCCAGCCGGCCTCGTCGAGGATTTGGCCAGCGGCCTCGGGATCGTAGACGACCTCGTTGTTCGGCGATTCCATGCTCGGGATGCCGGAGAGGATGTTGACGACCGGCGGTTCCTGGTCGCCGCCGAAGAAGAACGAATCGGCGATCTGCTGCCGGTTGATGCCCAGGTTCATCGCCTGCCGCACGGCGATGTCGGAGAGGATCGGGTGCGGGGTGTTCATCTCGGATCGCTGGGTGACCGAGGTCGACTCGGCCTCAAGGGTGGCCTCAGGGGTGGCCGACGGGGTTTCCGTGGTGACTTCCGCATCCGGGTCCGAGAAGTTGATGTTGATTCGCTCGATGCTGATGTCCGGGTTGACAACCAGCATCCCGGGACTGTCGTCGCTTTCGAGACTGGTGGCGATCTCCGGCTCGATCGCGATGTTCCAGCCGAAGTCGTAATCGCCGGTCTGGATCACGGCGCGGGCGGCCGAGGCCGCGTCGCCGCCGCCCTTGATGATGACGCGCTCGAAGAACGGCTTGTTCGGCTCGCGATAGGTTTCGTTCATCACGTACACGACCTGGTCGTTGACGGAGAACGATTCGACCTTGTACGGCCCGGTGCCGATCGGGTTGGACTTGAAAGCGTCGTTCGCCGCCTGGCCGCCGCCCTCCAGGATGTGCCGGGGGTAGATCACGCTGGCCCCGGAACCGCTGAAGCCATCGCTCCAGGTCGGGTTCGGTTGGGAGTACGTTATGGTGACGGTGTAGTCATCGGTCGCTTCGTAGGTGGCGATCGAATCGTAGGTTTGCTGGTAGACGGCGCTGTTGGCGTCGTCCCTGATCCAGTCGATGGTGAAGATCACGTCGGCGGCAGTGAACGGTTCGCCGTCGCTCCAGGAGACGCCTTCGCGCAGGGTGTAGGTCACGCTGGTGAAATCTTCGGCCAGCAACCCGTTGGCGGCGGTCGGGACCTCGGTGATCAGCACCGGGATGAGCGCGGCGTCGGCCCCGCGGTACATCAGGGGCTCGGACACGAGCGAAGAGCCGAGGCCGTCCTTGTCGCCGGTGGCCTGGTGCGCGCTGAGGTGGCTGGGGGCCTGCCACTGGAGGATGCGCAGCTCACCGCC